>CAZKPY010000051.1:492-4619 GCA_964554815.1 uncultured Candidatus Saccharibacteria bacterium
GTCGGGAAATGAAACATGGTTGCTAATTCCTTGAAATTTAAATGGAATAGTTTATCTTCGTCGAATCTGCGATATGAAAAATCACGGAACATCATTTTCAGATCGTCGCCTTTTGGTTTTTTAAACTGAATCCCGTTTGATTGAGCTTCCTCGAATTGGAAAAATGCAGATTCTAAATCACGCAAGATTTCATCCGCACGAGCCTGTGTTTCTGCAGAGGTAATAATACGAATCGTTGTTTCAGTGATTGTTGCTTGTAATTTCTTGGTAATATTTTGAATTGCCACATTATCCAAAACTTTTTCGCCGTCTTTTTTCTCATCTTTTTTTGTTTCATCTCGCACCACATCCCAAATAGCATTACCCCAACTCTTCATTTCTGCAGCAAAACCTTTTTCCAAAGATTCTTTAATTTTTTTCATGGATTCACCTTTTTGTAATCGGTCGAGCAATTTTCCATATTGTTTCGTATATTTATCACCAACTGGTTTTACGATTACTTGAATCGATGCACCTTCGCCCTCTTTTTTTAATTTCTCAAAAACTCCTAATAGTAAATCGGATGGATCATGATCAAACACGTCATATGTTTTTAATGTCAAAACATCAGTATTAGTCGGAACTGCATATGAACCAGCAGAAAAACCATCAGCGTTATAAATATTATAATCATCAGTCACAGGGCGTACCTGTGCCTCGTGAAATAATCCTAATACTTGTTTTTCAAACAGATTTGCAACAGAATTCGGAACTGAAACATAGAAAATCACCTGCTCTGTTCCATTAGATTGAGCAATTTCCAATGAGAAATAATTATTCTTTTCATTTTTCCCTGGACCGACTGCCTGCATCGATGCATAGAACTGCTCCATTAGTGTAATGGAATCTTTGTAGGTTTTTCCCTCTTCTGCTCTCGGAAACATTATTTCAAATACTGCAATGTCGAGATTTTTAAATGTCTCTGAATCATTTTTAAGTCCCGGTACTGAATGGTATGCCGATAAATATTGAACCAAGAATCGGTGAAAATCATCGTCTACATGCGGACTATTCATCCGTGACAATGTTTCCAGAGCATTACGAATACCTTTTTCAAGGAGAATATCAATAACACCTTCGACAATTTTATCGTGAGTTTCTGGTTTCAATTTCAGTACGATTCCTTCTTGATCAGTATGTGAAACCTGTACATCAGGATGAATTACCTGCTCAACAGGAACTTGTTTATAATTATCAATTAGGTTTTTCGCGAGTGCTTCGCGTGGAGCTTCTATTCCTTGTTCTGCTAGTTCTGCCTCCTTCTTTGCGAGTTCTGCACGCAAATAGGCAAGTTCGTCTGCAGGACTTTTAAATTGTTCTGTTGGTGCTGATGTTCCCTTGAACGCTTCACGAAAATGATTAGCGTCAGAAAACGCAGGTTGTGGTACAAACGATGGTTCCATATAGTAATCAGTATATCAGAAAAATAAAAAACAATTCAATGAATTGTTTTTTATTTTATATTATTCGGTTGGTGCAGGTGTATCATTCGGAGCTGGTGTGTCTGCAGGTGGAGTTACAACCGGATCAGATGAACCAATATCTGTTCCATCATCAGATGGATTATCTACTGGTGAGATCTGGTCATCATTTCCTGATGGTGCAGTATTATCATCTATCGTCGGCACCGGGGCTGGACTTGGTACAATTTGATTATTGTTCAAGATTACTTGTAATTGATCTTTTGTCATACAAACATCATCAATACATATTTCATTTTTTGCACGAATTCGATCAGCAAACAATTCACTGATTCCATTTTCCACATTTCCAAACCATGCGATCAACGCATCACGCCATGTATTAGAAACTGCAGTATTAGCAATATCGGTGATATTTAAATTAAGTTCTCGAATCGCCTGAACCAATACTGGTGTCATTTGTGCATAATATACACCTTTATAAGTTGAATCTTTTTGACCGACAAGTTCTGGGAAATACTGTTCTAAATCTTGCGCCAAGAATCCTACCTGCATTCGATTCGTCTGATCGGTATTTAATGTATACATTACTGTTCTAACCTGTGCCAGTCTCGATAATGTATCACTTGGTAAATCAGAAACGTTTGATTTTAATCGTTCATCTGAAACCAACAAGTTAGGGTCCTGCCAGGTAGGCGCAGCACCTGTACCATTAGATGCAAGAACATATCCAGACGTACCTGCACTGTTATTAATTCGCAATTCCCCTGCTGGATCTAATATGATATTTAAATAAGTAGGAGTTACTTGTAAACGAGAAGTTCTCCCATTAGGAGTGTCGAACGCATACAGACTTGCCATTCCACTACTGGTATCTGTAATGTCATAATCTGTTCTAATCTCAGAACCACCAGATAACAAATCAGGATCACCTGAACCAGACAATGTGTGTAAATCTTTATTCGACGCACCACTTGCCCATGAAATAGTTCGAGCGCTGTCACCATTTGTGGCGATATACCCCATAACATTTCCAGGAAGTCCTGTAACCGTGGTTAATCCCTGTGTCATAACCAATGCTCCTGTTGTAGAAACGGGTTGTAGAAGTGTATGATTATATATATCTTGATTTATGGTTGTATTTTGGGTTAATGTTCCACCAAGTCCTATGCTGCCAGAAATCATCCCCAGCCCATTAGTTACACCAGAACATAGAATCTTTCCATCAGAATCAGATGACAATGAATCACATCCAGCGAGATCAGCAGAAAGAATCGAACCATTTACCTGTAATAATGAGTCCAGTGTTGTAGTTTCAAAGTTATCATAACCGATAGAGGTTTTTCCGTTTTTTAAAATTGTGAATGCGTCGGATTCAGAACCAAGACCAGTTCCGTTCCCAACATTAAAGAGACGATCTATTACATTGAATGCCGTAGCGGAAACAGGACTGTATATCGTATCGTAAGTTCCTAATGAGATTTCATTATAAGATGATGCAAGCGCTCCGCGTCCTGCCGAAAAGGCATAATTACCATCGGCTGCACTTTTATTAAACGCAACACTATTATCACCTTGCGCACTTCCTCCGAATGCAAATGAATAATCACCTGTGGCATTACCCTCAAAACCTAAAGCAGTGGAAGCATATCCAGTTGCATCATTTCCAACACCAATAGCGATTGAATTGTCACCTGTTGCCGTGGGAGCTTCAAGTAATCCGGTAGGACTATGAAATCCGATCGCAATACTGCGATCGCCGACATTAAGAGTACTAATATCCCATTCATTATCTATAGCAGAACCCAATCGAATTGCGCGTTTAGTCTGTGCGGAACCTGCCCCATCATGATTACCATAATTAAAGTAGAACATGTTTTGTTCTGTTCCTGGATCGTCATTTTGAAAATTGTCGTCGTTGTATGCAAATGAACCGTCTTTCCAGAGGGTGTAGGCGTTGTGTGCTGTACTACTATCACCGTTGCCAATAGAAAGAAGTCGATCTGCCATATTTGCACTAGTTGCGGCTGTGGGTGTGTAATCAGTTCCAAAATAACCAAAAGTAGTTTCCGCCCATGAACGAGCGAAGTTCTCACGCCCAAAAGCCGTAGCTAATTCGCCTGACGCATTGTTTCTACGACCAAATACGGTCGCCATATATCCCGACACATAGTTCTCGTACCCAAATGCTGTAGATTTGTTTCCTGTCGCCTCATTAGATTCTCCCCATACTATTGAAAGGTCTCCGTCGTCAATATTATTTAGTCCTAATACTGTCGCAAGCTCACCACTCGCTACACCACCCCAACCCCATGACATTGCACCAATATTGGTTGACGTTGACTTTAGTAAGAATCCAAGATAATCCTGCCCAAGTTCTACATCACCAAGCTGACCAAACCGGGCAGCTACAACATTGTTTGTCTTCACAACAAAATCCTCTGCATCTGTTGTTCCGATGAAATTTGTTCCGGCAGTTGTTCCAGAGTTTCCAGTGAGAGACCAACCTTGGAATTCTTTTACGAAACAATCCGTATCAGTCGGTCCGCACCCAGGGTCTAAAATACTGTTAGAGCCACTGTCATATCCACCAGATGGTGGTGGTGTCAGAGGGGCTAATGTTGCATAAGTAGTCGAAAGGTAAAGAACACCAGAAAGAACCACTGC
>CAZKPY010000052.1:0-4548 GCA_964554815.1 uncultured Candidatus Saccharibacteria bacterium
GTCGCAGATGGATTCACGAACAAGAGGTTTTCACGCAATGTTCCTGCGAATAATTGAGTTTCCTGTGTTACAAAACCTATATTTTTTCGAATATCATCGAGCGTATAATCGAACAGTGAATGTGTATTAATTCGAACATCTCCTGAATTCGGACGATAGAGCCCAACCATTAATTTCACCACACTGGTTTTACCAGAACCTGATGGACCCACGAACGCAATCGTTTCACCTGCGCGTGCCTCAAATGTTATGTTCTCCAGTGCCTGAGATTCTGATCCGTTATACGAGAACGAAACATTGTCGAACCGAATCGCTGAAATCGGCTCTGATGGTCGTGTTGAATCAGGAACAGGTTCTGATGGAGCATCCAAAACCGTTTTCATTTTATCCAGAGATGCAGAAGCCTCACGATAGTTGTTCAATACGGTTCCGATTTCTTGTAATGGACCAAATACAAAGAATGAATAGATGAACAAGGTATAGAACTGACCAAACGTCAAAACCTTTGTATAAATCAGATACAGCATGAACATCAAAATCAATGTTCGCAGCAGGTTAATACACGTCCCCTGAATGAAACTGATACTGCGCACATATCGTAGTTTTTTTAATTCTAAATCGAGAATTTTATCAGTCGTATTATTCAATCGTCCGATTTCCTGACTGACCAGACCGAGAGATTTTACCAATTCAATATTGCGCAGAGATTCTGTAGTAGATCCAGCCAGTGCCGTTGTCTCGGCAACGATTTGTTTCTGAATTAGCTTGACCCGAGAACTCAAAAAATAACTGAGTCCACCAATAATAGGCACGGTCGCCAAGTAAATTACTGCAATTCCCCAATAGATAAATGCAGCGTAAATAGATACAAAAATAAATCCAACGAATGAAATAAAGAAAATATTCACAAATGCTGCAATGAATTTCTCAGTATCCAGACGAGCTTTTTGTAATATCCCAAGCGTTTCACCACTGCGCGTATCTTCGAGTACTGAAAACGGTAGAGCGAGCGAATGTTCTACGCCACGACTGTACAATTGCGCCCCAATGCGAGCCGTAATCATGTTGAGAAAATAATCTTGAAAATTCTTTGCTACGCGTGACATGAATGCTGCACCAACAGATAACAACATTAAAATCCCAATTCCATGAATGAACTGTGCACGCGTGAAATCACCAATCTTAAACACGTAATCATCAATGATGTGCCGGAAAATAATCGGGTCGATTAGTGTGAAAATCTGGTTAATAGCAGCGAGTACTAATACTGCCAGACCGATATACCAGTATTTTTTAAAATATTGTTTCAAAAGATCCATACATTATTGATTCATTGAAAATCCACCCCAGAGATCTGAAGTTCCAATGTTCTGATTACCGCTCGATTTAATATACAGGAACAACTGCATTTTATACGCTACGAGAACTTTTACGAGATCGCCCAAATACTTTCGCTTTGGTGCCATTACCTTCATTCCGAATAAATCGATTTCTTTTACGAGATCTTCATCAGTTAGTTTATTGAATGATTCGATTACCCATTGTTCGTTCTCGATAATTTTTTCAATAAAGTTTTCCGGTGTTATAGATTCTATCTGAGCTGTATAATCATCTGACCATTTTCCATCGTCTACTAATGCGTTCATCATGTTTCCACCAATCGTTGCGAGATATGCTAATAATTCACGAGTTGATCGCTGTTTTTCTGTAGGTCGATAATCCCACATACCAGTCGGAGCTTGTTCGAATAAATGTCGAATAACACGAAATTCATGTTGTAATGATTCAATGTAATCTTGTTTTGTAAGCATATGGATTAATTATATAATATTAATAATGTAAATCAATTTATCGTCCGAGATCTAATACCTCGTCGATTCTAATTTTCTCTACAAATTCCGGAACGTGCGAAACCAATATCATAGCACCTGCATATTTACTGAGAGATTCAGCAATGATTGGCAAATGACGGAAGTTAATATGATTCGTAGGTTCGTCCAGAATTAATAGCCCTGGTTTTTGTAGTACTAATCGTGCGAATGCTACCAGCCCTTTTTGTCCTTCTGATAAAACTCCGATTTTTGTATAGACAACATCACCTGTGATCAGGAAATTCGCTGCAACAGCTCGGATTTTCTCTTCATCGATTTTCCCTTCTACTTCGAAAAATACATCTGATAATGATTTATAAACTGTTTCATCAAAATTCAGTGTCGAGAAATCTTGGCGATAATATCCAATACGAATTCCATCTGCAATAACTGTTCCGTCCGAATGTCCTGATGCCAGTTTTTCGAGTAATGTTGATTTACCGATTCCATTTGGTCCTGATAATAATAGATGATTATTTTTTCGCAGAGTGACTTTTACTTTTTTATTTACTGGCTTATGTGTTTTAAAATCCAGCACTGAGAGTTCTGTGATAGAAACAATATCACCATTGATGTTTTCTTGAACAGGAATGACGAATGGTCGAATCGTTTTATCTTCACGACGAACATCCACCAAATCCTCTTCGAGTTCTTCTGCAAGTTCACGCATGCGTTTCGCAACGAGACGCATTTGACCTCCTTTGTATGCGAATTGATTTGCTTTTTCTTTTTTCGCTTGGATCTGTTTACCCAACTGTGCGTTTTTCATGTTTTCTTTTGCAACACGAGCTTTGATATCTTCTACCACATCTGAATAATTTCCTGTGTATTGTTCAACCTTGCGTGTATAAATGTCCAGATATAATACTCCGTCGGTAAACGTGTTGAGAAATTCTGCATCATGGGAAATAACCACTACTGTTTTTTTGTAGTTAACGAGAAATTTCGTGAGATGATCAATCCCCTTTTTATCCAAATTGTTCGTCGGTTCATCAAGGAGAAGAATGTCCGGATTTTGAATTAGTGCTGACGCTAAAAGTAGTCGCGCCTGTTGCCCGCCTGAAAACGATTTTATAATCCGATCCAATGGTGCATGTAAATCAACTACCTCTAACACTTCTTCGATTTTCGGATCAATATCATATACTGTCTCCGAAAAACATTTTTGAAAAAAATCACGCACCGTTAATTCTAATTGATCTCTAGGAATAACCTGCCTGGCAATTGCAATCGTTGCACCTTGCCCCAGATGAATTTCACCATCATTCGGTTCGTAGAGACCCGTGATCAATCCGAATATGGTCGATTTCCCTGCACCATTCTGACCCATGATGGTAATTTTAGATCCACGACGAATCGAAAAAGAAACCTCTTGTAAAATAGGTTTATTAGCATTGTATTCATAACTAACATTATCGAAACGTACGATGACTTCTCGTGACATAAGTCCTCTATACTACATCATTTTAACGAAAAAATCCAGCCTGCATAATACAGATTGGATTTTTATAAAGTAAGAGAACCGATATTATTTCTTTGCTTTTTTAGGTTTCTTTACTTCTTTTCGTACATCTTTTCCTTTTGCCATAGATTTAGAATGTATTATTGCTGGTAATAGTATAATTATAACAAATGGAATATTTTTTGTATAGTAGAAAATAAAAAAAACGGCTACATGTGTAGCCATTAAACCTAATACTGATTTTAATTTTTGCAATAGCATCCTCTGTCGATGAAATCTGTAGTTGTTACTGTGGTATTATTCAACATAATACTGTAGTTCAATAACTTCTTTCGTAGGTTTTCATTGTTATAAAAACTATCGTCGACCTGTCCGATTCTATTTGCCATATAGTAAATAAATAGATTAGAAAGGTAGCGTTGGTCGAATTTCTCAACCGTTACGAGATTTCCATCTTCATCAATAAGGCAGTACATTGCCTTTTGAAAGTCTTTTTCTGTAGCCTGCCCTACTAGATAAATAGTGTGTTCAGTATCTCCGAAATATTTTTTGAAAAAATCATCTCGGTCAAGCTGATACATAACCATAACGATATGGTCAACATTCTGGTTTTGGTTTTGAAAAGAATTCATGTTCTGGTGATTTTTTAAAACAATACCACCAAATACATTAAAGTCAATCTATTTATTCGTTAGTATTAATCGCGGCTCCAGATTTCGTAGTAGCTCCTGATTTCGGTAAATACAATAATGGGTCAAGATATGAATTCACCGGTGCCAACGGCATTCGGTAAACTTTTCCTGAACACCCAGTACTGGGCCGTTCGGTAACTCGTGCTCCCTCTTCACCATTTACACCATTGGATGCATACACGGTCAGATGGAGGTGTGGACCAGTCGAATGTCCTGTGTTTCCAGAATAACCAATCATTTCACCCTTTGTAACGGTTTGTCCCTCGGAAACCTTGATCATTGAGAGATGCCCGTACGCAGTAGATAATCCATTGTTATGACGGATGAAAATCCATTTTCCGAATGATGCCTTTGGGCACGTTTTATCGGTATCGCCTGTTCCCTCTACAGTTCCATCAGCCACTGCATATATAGGCGTTCCAACGGCTGCACGAAAATCAACACCACTGTGTGAACCTGATACGTACAATTTTTTTGCATCAACTGTTTTTCCAAAAAATTGTGTAAGTACAGGATTATCAAT
>CAZKPY010000053.1:0-4340 GCA_964554815.1 uncultured Candidatus Saccharibacteria bacterium
CATCCGAAGATTGGATAGAACAGTCCTGCCGCAAGAGGAATACCGATAATGTTAGAGATGAATGCCCAGAAGAGATTCTGTTTGATACCTCGCATAGTCATTTTGGAAAGCTTTATCGCTTTTACCAGTTTTGAAATATCTCCTTGCAGAAGTGTGATGCCTGCAGATTCAATCGCCACATCAGTCCCTGTTCCCATGGCAATTCCTACATCTGCAATTGCTAGAGCAGGGGCATCATTTACTCCATCTCCTGCCATTGCAACAATATTTCCTTGAGATTGTAACTCTTTGATCTTGTTCATCTTGTCCTCTGGCATAACATGAGCAATTACCTCATCTATACCAACCAGTGATGCAATGTGCTGTGCTGCTTTCTCATCATCACCCGTCAGCATAATTACTTTGATGCCGAGTTTATGCAAATCGTTGATTGCCTGTTTTGATTCATCCTTTATTTCATCTGAAACCATGACATAGCCGACTACTGAATCTTTAGTCGCGAGAATGACCGGGGTCTTGCCCTGCATGGTATATTGATCTAGCTGTTTTGTATCAAAGGAAATTCCTAAATCTTTTATTAATTGCACGTTTCCAGCAAAGTATTTAATATTATTTACTACACCTTGAATTCCTTTACCTTTTTGAATGGAGAAATTAGATATTTCAGGAATCGATAAGTTCTTTTCTTTTGCATAATTGATAATTGCATGAGCAATAGGGTGTTCAGATTTTTTCTCAAGAGATGCTATGATGGAAATCATTTCTTCATCTTTTAAATGAGACAAATTTTGTATGTCTACCAAAGTAGGTTTTCCTTTTGTGATGGTTCCTGTCTTATCTACCACAACAGTGTTTACTTTATGGAGTTTTTCGAGCGTTGCTGCATCCTTGATGAGAATTCCTTCCTTTGCACCTTTGCCCACACCTACAATAATTGCGGTCGGCGTAGCAAGACCGAGGGCACATGGACATGCAATAACAAGTACTCCCACAAATGATACAAGTCCAAATGACAATGCCTGAGAAAACCCGAGGGACCCTGTACCAAACAAGAGCCATGAACCGAGAGTTGTAAAAGCAATGACGAGTACAACAGGCACAAATACCGCTGAAATCCTGTCTGCCAAGGCTTGAATAGGGGCACGGCTACCTTGAGCTTCTTCTACCATTTTAATAATCTGTGCGAGTAATGTTTCTGATCCAACCTTTGTAGCTCGGAAAATAAACGATCCGCTCGTATTGATTGTTCCTGCAACCACACTGTCACCTACTTTTTTCTGTACAGGCATCGGCTCTCCGGTAACCATAGATTCGTCCACATAGGATGAACCCTCGGTTACTGTTCCATCCACTGGAATTTTTGCACCAGGTTTTACTACAATAAAATCTCCTTGGATTACTTCATTAATAGAAATCTCAATTTCTTTACCACCTCGAATCACAAGTGCAGTTTTTGCTTGTAGATTGAGGAGTTTTTCAATAGCGTCGCCAGTTTTTAATTTTGATCTTGCTTCTAAAAATTTTCCGAAGACAACAAACCCAATGACGACAATAGTAATATCAAAAAAGGTTGTCTCAGGAAGATTTAGATTAGTCGTTATTTGAGGAAAGAGAGTAATAATAACACTGTAAAAATAAGCTACCGACGTTCCGATCCCGATCAACGTATCCATGTTAGCAACACGGTATTTAGCAAATTTTACTACCCCTTGTAAGAATGGCTGCCCAATCCAGAAAAGCACGATACTCGCAAGTACCATGGAAATAGTATTGAAAATAGACATCGGTAATGGGAGGTTTGGGATTGAAGTAAATAACTTTGCACTTATGTCCCACATCATTAGAAAGAATACAAGGAGAGCGACCGGCAATACAAATTGCATTTTTGTTTTCATTGCAAGTAGTTCTTTCATCTTTTCATCTTTCGATTGGTTAATACCTGTATGCATGCTGTGGTCTTCCGTTGTTTTATCTTCATCAATAAAGGTATACCCAAGTTTTTCAATCTCATCATTCATTTGATGTACAGAGACAATTTCTGGATTAAAAGCAATAGTTGCTTTTTCTGTGGCAACATTAACAGAAACATTATCTACTCCTAATAGTTTAGAAACTTTATTGGTTATAATGGTTGCACAACTTGCACAATGCATCCCTTTAATTTTTAATATTTTATTTGTCATAAAATGATTTTATTAAATGTTATACCATTGTACTCTCCAATCTTTAAAGAGTTTTAATGTTGTTGTCAGAAATGTATCGACAGCATCTGCATTATTTAATATTTCTGTTCTACTTGATTTTGTTTTTATCTCATCTGTCATTACCAACCCCATTTCATGATGTGCAATCAGTGCATTAAGGAATCGTAAATCAAATTTTTCATCGTAATTTCCAAGGTTTGCCACAATTGGATCTTTTACTTTTTTCGTATCTCCGTACCATTGTTTTTTCCAAGCATAGAGTTCATCAATTGCTGGTGGTTCATCTTTGAGAATCATCGCAGATAAATCCTTCATTTCCTGTCGTTGTGTTTGGATTGAAACTTGTTCCGCTAATAACATTGCACCTCTGTGATGTGCAATCATGGTATTGATATACCGTAAATCAAGTGTTCGATCTGGACGACCAAAATCCATGGCTGTTTTATCATACATACCTGCCTGATAATCAGATGTAATAGAATATCCAATTACCACACCAATAATTCCAGTAATAATCATAAGTGAAATTGCTAAAGTAGTTGAAATTTTTGACATATTTTTATTAATAATTAATGAATAATAATACCTAATCATTTTACAAATTTACTATTTTCGTTTTAAACGATACACTTTTACAATTTCACCGATTGCTTTTTTCTCTTGTCCTTTCTTGATCTGGTGTACAACACATGTGCTTAAATGAGTTTCCATAATTGCATCCTCAATATTCGAAAGAGCTTGTTTTACAGCAGAGGTTTGAGTAATTATATCGATACAGTATTTTTTATTAATAACCATTTCTTGAAGTCCGCGTACCTGCCCCTCGATAATTTTCAATCGACGTATTAATTTTTGATTTAAGGTATTCATATAATCCACATACATTAATCTAGTAATATCTTTATTATACCCCCATGGGGTATTAAGTCAATATCAAAAAACACCCATATAAAACAGGTGTTTTTTGATTAGCTCCGCCTATCGGTTACACTTCGAACCTGTTCTTTAGATATACAAAAATTGACGGCATGCATATCAATGTAAAGTAACTATGGTAACTACATTAATAATGTTTTTAATATTCTTCAATACCTGTCTCTGTTCCCATTGGAATTGGTACTTCTGAACAACCTTTAGGTCCACCTTCGGTGACCACACCATCACCAGGTTGCATACGAAATTGTACTCCTCCACCTTCATATTGAAGTGTTTTAATTTCTTTGTATCCAGTTTTTTTAATATGCATACTTATACATCCAGTATTTTTATTAACACTATCTTTATTATAATAATAGGCAAAATATCCGTTCTTATCTGTAATAGTTTTTTGTAGTGATTCTTCAGAGCTTATTTCAACGCCAGGAAATGCCTTATAATCTGGAGTTGCTATATAACCTATAATTAAAGATTTGTTTATTTTTTCGGCTTCTTTATTTAAATTAATCCAATTCAAAGACCATTCCTTTGAGTCTAAAGGTTCCATATTAAGAACATACTTATCATTACCTGTTGAATCTCTTCTTCCAAAACCAAGATTTATATTACTTTCCAAAAATTTATAACCTGGTGCATTTACTCGATATTTATAATCTTTATCGGGTAAAACTGATAAATAACCTAAAGATTCAGTTTTTCCATGAGTAACTTCACCATTAATTTCAAGTTCATAATTTTTTATTTCAAAACCAGTTCGACTATCTACTACTCGCATACCAACCTCTTTTGGATCATTACAAATAAAATTATTTGGGATACTTTTAATCATAAAATTGTATACCCCTGTAACAGAATCAATTTTTCCAGGTGTTTCTATGGTTAAACAAGTGCTAACATTATAAGATTTTGCATTTGGATATGATTCTTTAGATATTGGTGGACACCCCTCAACAGAATTCGCACAATTTACAGGATTTACATAAATAGCATTATATTCATTTTTAGGTAAGCTTGGATCAAAAAACTTATATGCTAAAGCGCCATTTATACCGAGAGCTGTCATACATGTAATTCTATAATCGGGTGCACATTCAGTATTATCTGGTTCAGTATATTTCCATGTAAGAGGATAAAAAATACGAGCACCGTTAATAAAAACTTGTGTAAGATCCGATGGTTCAATGGGCTGGACTTTATTAG
>CAZKPY010000054.1:0-4299 GCA_964554815.1 uncultured Candidatus Saccharibacteria bacterium
CCACTGTTTATGACAGTGGCTTTTTTATTTCCCCATATATGCAAACCCTAAATGGTCATATGCTTTCTCTGTTGCAATACGTCCACGTGGAGTTTTTTCGAGTAATCCTGTCTGGATCAGATATGGTTCGATAACTTCCTCGATGGTGTCTTCCTCGTCTCCCGTTGCTGCAGCAAGGGTTTTAATTCCCGCAGGCCCTCCGTCAAACTTTTCAATCAACGTAGAGAGTAACAATCGATCAGAAGGTGAGAGACCAAGTTTATCAATACCAATTAAATCAAGAGCTTTTTCAACAGTTGCAATATCAATCGTTTCTACATTATGAACCTCTGAATAATCTCGAACACGCTTTAAAAAATAGTTCGCCATACGTGGTGTTTTTCGACTGCGCTCTGCAATCATCGATAATGCTTGTTCATCGATGTTCATATTTAATCGGTTTGCACTGCGCCGTACGATTTCAGTCATTTCTGGATCTGAATAGAATTCCAGTTTGAAATTTCCACCTGAAAATCGCGATCGCAGTGGTGCAGACAATAATGACGGGCGAGTGGTCGCCGCGATCAAGGTGAATGGAGGCAGTTCCAGCTGTAATGTTCGCGCAGATGGCCCCTTACCGATGATGATGTCGAGCACGCCGGATTCCATAGCGGGGTACAGGACTTCCTCGATCATTTTGTTCAATCGGTGGATCTCATCGATGAATACAATGTCACCCGGTTGGACGTTGGTGAGGATACTTGCGAGGTCGCCAACCTTTTCAATCGCGGGACCTGAGGTAATTTTCATCGCGCGACCCGTTTCCTGTGCAATCAGGTGGGCGAGGGTTGTTTTACCCAGTCCTGGTGGTCCATAAAACAATACATGTTCGGCAACTTGGCCACGATTATGTGCGGCTCCGATTAAAATCTTGAGGTTTTGTTTAATACTGGTCTGTCCGATGTAATCATCCCAAGTATTCGGTCGTAAATTTGCATCTAATGATCGATGTATTTGATCGTTATTATTCATATTGGTGCAAGTATATCATAAATAGGACCTTTTCTCATAATACGACTATTTTTACAGAAAAACCTTATTAAATATAGTTATTTTTCTAAAAAGCCTGTGGAAAATCCATGTGGATAACTTGGTGAAAAAGCCCCTTTTTATTGCTTGCATAAACATACAGAGTACGTTATAGTCATTCTTGTCGACGCATTTTTGTTAATGCATGTACACCTGCAGGTATTGACATATTTTTATAATATGCTATACTCGTAGCAACCTTAACAATTCGAATGTAGAAATCTCAAAGGGATCGGGATCTCGCGGTCTTCCTGGGGTTTGTGGGTAGGAATAATTGGTGTATCTGCTAGCACAGATAATTTCTGGTTTCCTCCTCGCTCCTTTCCTCAATTTTCACTCCCTTGTGGGTGGAAAAGATGTCTTTGAGATTTCTGTGTTCGAATACTTGATAAATTTATTTAACAAGTATAAGAGCTCAGTATAGAAAAATCTTTCTTCGGAAGGATTTTTCTATACACATTTTTAGTGATATACAAAAATTTTATGATATACTTAATCTAATATGGTCGTATTTCATGATGAAGAACAAAATAAAAAACTCGCAGAAATTCATATTAAACAAGAGGAATCCGCAGTAAAAGCTTTGGCTGATGAATATGGTATCAGTTATGCTGATTTAGGCGGTGTTGGTATTAATACTGATGCGTTAATGTTGATTCCCGAGGAAGTTTCTCGTCGTGTGGGAATTGCTGCTTTTGCGATGGTGGGTAAAAAACTCAGCGTTGCGGTGCAATCACCGACAAAAGTTGAAACAATTGAACAAATAGATATTTTGGAAACAAAAGGTTTTTCAGTACAACTGTTTTTAGTTTCAGAACGTAGTTTAGAAAAAGCATGGGCACGCTATGCTGATGTCAGTGGTGCACTGCAATCACGCAGTGGGTTATTGGATATTTCTGACGAGGAATTACAGAAACTTGCACAGATTATTCATTCGAACGCTGATATAAAAAATCAGTTTAATGCAATGATTGCATCAGGTGAAACACATAAGATTTCCAAACTAATGGAAATCATTTTCGGTGCAGCTATTGCAACACGTTCATCAGATGTACATATCGAGGCAGGTGAAGACGCTGCGCGTTTGCGATTCCGTCAGGATGGAGTACTACAGGACATTGTTGAATTTCCGCTTGAAATTTACAAGAGTATTAATTCGCGCGTGAAACTGTTGTCAGAATTAAAATTAACTGATTCAGTAATGGCACAGGATGGACGATTTACTATTTTTTATAAACAATTAGAAATCGAGGTGCGTACATCATTAATTCCTGGACCGTATGGAGAATCAATCGTAATGCGTATTTTAAACCCAGAGGGGTTAGCAAAAGATTTCGAGAGTTTGGGAATGCAGCGGAAATTGCTCGAGGTGTTAACAGTAGAAATTGAAAAACCAAACGGAATGATCTTAAACACGGGACCGACAGGGTCAGGTAAAACAACCACATTGTATTCAATCTTGAAACGAGTTTATACGCCTGAAATTAAAATTCTCACCATCGAAGATCCAATCGAATATCATTTACCAGGAATTACCCAGACACAAGTAGATCATGACAAGGGATATGATTTCAGTTCTGGACTCCGCGCAGCGATGCGTCAGGACCCAGACGTAATCATGGTAGGAGAAATTCGAGACAAGGAAACCGCGTCAACTGCGATTAATGCGTCATTAACCGGTCACCTTGTACTATCAACACTGCACACCAACAATGCTGCTGGTGCTATTCCGCGTTTAACAGAACTCGGTGTAAATGCACGAATTCTACCAGATGCGCTGACTGTAGTTATGGCACAGCGTATGATTCGACGCCTCTGTGAAGACTGTAAAGAATTAACGAATCCACCTGAAAACGAAAAGAAAATATTACGTGCTGTAGTAAACAATGCATTGAAAAATGGAAAAGATTTCTCTGATTCAGGTATTACTGATGGAAATGATAATTTCAAGATTTATAAACCAGTCGGTTGTGAAAAATGTGATCACATTGGATACAAGGGACGCATCGGAATTTTCGAGGCGATATTAGTCGATGATAAAATTGCAGAAATCATCGCAACGAACCCATCAGAACGTGATATAAAACACGGATCAGTACATCAGGGAATTTTCACCATGGTAGAGGATGGTGTTGCGAAAATTCTGGCAGGTATTACAACAATGGATGAGGTACAGAGTACCGTGGATATGGTAGAGGATCTCCCAGAAGGGTGGAACAAGGGGGCAGACCAAACTGTGAATAACGAATCGCAAAAACCTACAAATGATTTTATTGCGCCCAGTATTCCAGAGAATCCTTTATTTAATGTCAGCGATATGTCATTTTATTCAGGTTCACCAGAACACGACGGAACAGGAGTGAGTTTAAATGGGCAAAAAAACATGCCCATGCAGGAACTAATGGCGTTGGTAGATTATCTGAAACTATTAGAACGCGAACAGGTGATTAACCCAGAAGTTGGTATCAAGGCGAAAGTGAGCGAACTAAAAGAAATTATCGTAGATCTACTAAAACGATCGCCATTGTCACAATGGGTAGTAACAGATCCTGCGGTGATCGTACACGAGGAAATTAATTCAATTATCAAACAACTAGAGTCATTAGAGGAGCATCAATCAAAGCGTCCGAATATCGGAGTTGCATCGCAATTACATGATATTCGAAATACCATAGAAAATTTAATTGTGAAAGGGTGACAAAAAATCACGTGATGCTATTGTAGTTAGGAGACCGCGAGTACCTTAGACCCGGTCCTGAATTGTTGCCACAGGTGACATCGAAGCAATATTGTACAGTAATCTGATTAGTTGAATTATATCGACTCATGAGATTACTGCACAATAGAGGCTTTTTTTTTACCACATCGGATCTAAACTACTCGCAAATTAAAAACCTCAATGTGAGGTTTTTAATTTAATGGAATGATGCTTGACAAATGAACTGACTGGTGTATACTGCTGGTAGGGTTTTTGAATGACGCACACTTGTGTCATTTCCGAGAAGTTTCTACTCGGCAATTCTATACAGCAGGCACCGCGCACTTTTGTTCTAGTGGTGTCTGCCTGAATTGATTGTTCTTTCTAATCTGGTGGTTTTTTTCATAGACCTCTGCTTAATTTGCGCTTGCAATTGCAAAATATACAAGGTCGAAACGCATTTACTCTATTTAATCTATCCTTTTTACAAGGTGAGGTTGATGGGTAAGTGCGCTTTCTTTTACAAAAATGAG
>CAZKPY010000055.1:0-3040 GCA_964554815.1 uncultured Candidatus Saccharibacteria bacterium
CTTTCCGAGATTGGTAAAGAACAACATATTCGCATGCGTTGATGCTGTGAGCAAGTGCGTCACTACGTCTTCCTCTTTTGTATCCATATCTACTACACCAACACCTCCACGTTTTTGTGATCGATATTCAGATGGATCAGTTCGTTTAATATATCCACCAGCCGTGTACACCAACGCTGTTTCTGTATCAGGAACGAGATCTTCATCAGAAATATTTGCAACAGAACCGCGGACAATTTTCGTTCGACGTGGATCTGCATATTTATCTTTGATCTCTGTTAATTCATCACGAATAACTTTTAACATTTTCTTTTCACTTGCGAGCAAGTCTTTCAAGAACGCAATTAATTTCAACACTTCTGTGAGCTCGTCCTCGATTTTCTTTCGTTCTAATCCTGCGAGTTTTTGCAAACGCATGTCGAGAATTGCGAGCGCCTGAAGTTCTGATAATTTGAATTTCTTCATCAAACCTTCTTTTGCTTCGACGGTGTCTTTTGATGCTTTAATTAATTTGATTACTTCATCAATATGATCAAGTGCGATTTTCAACCCTTCGAGAATATGTGCACGCGCTTCAGCTTTGTTCAGATCGAATTGTGTTCGTCGTTTTACAACAACCTTGCGATGATCAATAAAATATTCAATGAAATCTTTCAACGAGAGTGTCTGTGGTGATCCGTCCACCAATGCGAGCATGTTGTAGTTGAAATTACTCTCGAGATCTGTGTGTTTATATAAATAGTTCAGAGTCTTTTGTGGATTTACTCCAGTTTTCAAGTCCATCACGATGCGCATTTCTTTTGTCGATTCGTCACGCATTGCCTTGATACCTTGTAATTTTTTCTCTTGAACTAATGATGCAATCTTTTCTTGCAATGTTTGTTTGTTGGCTCGATATGGAATTGATGTAATGACGATTTGGAATGATCCATTTTTTAATTCAACAATCTCAGCCTCACCACGACAAACTACAGGACCTCGTCCAGTTGCATAGGCGTGATTAATATCTGCCTGATTGTATGCGATTCCTCCGATTGGAAAATCGGGGCCTTTTACATATTCTAACAATTCCTCTGTGGTTATTTTTGGATTGTCAGTATATGCAACACACGCATCAACAATTTCACCAAGGTTATGTGGTGGAATATTTGTCGCCATACCAACCGCAATTCCCATCGATCCGTTAAGCAGAAGTGCAGGAATAGCTGTCGGCATTACTGATGGTTCAGATTGTGTTGCATCATAGTTCGGACGAAAATCAACCGTGTCTTTTTCAATATCACGGAGGAGTTCATTCGAAACTTTCGACATACGTGCCTCGGTATAACGCATTGCCGCTGGCGGATCACCGTCGAGAGATCCAAAGTTTCCTTGCCCAGATACGAGCGGGTAGCGCGTAGAAAAATCCTGTGCAAGCCCAACCATCGCATCGTACACTGAAGTATCACCGTGTGGGTGATACTTACCGAGCACTTCTCCGACTACGAGTGCTGATTTTCGAAATTTTGCAGTTGCATATAAACCGAGCTCACTCATCGCATATAAAATTCTGCGATGCACTGGTTTTAATCCGTCACGAACATCAGGTAATGCACGCGATGTAATTACCGACATTGAATACGCGATGAATGATTCCTTCATTTCTGTAGAAATATTCATAGGCATAATTTTGTCATGATCGACCAATTTTGGTGTGATTTCTGGTTCGTTGTTTTTTGCCATATTGGGAAAGTATATCATATTTCTATAAAATAATCACGCGCAAATGTACTAAAAAACCTTTTACAAAAAGGCTTTTTATGGTGTAGTTACTGTTTCTGGAACTGTAGCATCTGCAGCTGGAACAGTCTCGTCATACGTTGTTTCTGATAAATCTGACTCATCACTCGGAGGTAATGATTTCGAGAAAGATTCCTTTTGCTGTTGGTAATTTTCCTTTGTATCTGAGACCGATTTAGAAAAAAGTTGTGTAAATATTTTAAACGGTCCATCGGTTTTTATAACATCATCTGCAGGGACCCTGACCAAGCGATTTATAAATATCCATAACGCAACCACAATAATCGTAGCTAACGCCGCGAAAACAATCACGAGACGAGTCTTCACATGATCGGGACGATTCTGTAAATTGTTAATGAGTTTTTTCATAAAACTGAATATTATAAAAAATTATTTAAACACAACCACTTCCACTTCTTTACTTGCGAGATCTTTTGATTTCAATGTCAGTTTTTCTACCGCATCTCCCTGTTTACCGCCAATTTCTTTCAAGAATGTTTTGAGAGATGTTTCATCTTGATCTTTTCCATAATCCATTGGTATCACCATTCTCGCTTCGAATGTTCGTGCAAGTTTTGCAGCAACCTCGGCATTGATAACAGATTTTCCGCCAATTGGTACGAATAAAATATCCACTGTGTCGATTGCTTCGCGTGCCTCGGTCGATAATACCCCCTCGTACAATGCGCCGAGAAAACAGATTTTCATATCATCGAATTCAAAATAATACACCGTATTGATCAAATCGCTCGCACCCTTTGATGCGTATCCGCGAATCATCGTTCCTGCGATTTCATATTCTCCAGGGCCTTTTACTACAAGTGGTTCACGTTCACCATAGGTCACCGTATCAGCACCATTATAATCGACATGGTTTGTTGTAATCAATGCAAGATCCGCACCGAATCCATTTACTTTAAATTTTGAATCTTTTGCGATTGGGTTCAGTGCAATCACACGATCACCTGTTTGCAGCTTGAAAAATTGTTTTCCGTAGTGGGTAATAATCATATGGGTGCATTATAGCATAACGTTATTATTTTTACACTCTTGAATTTATTTGACTTTGTTTAAATGTGTGATATTATGAATAAAAATAAAAAATGCAAAATCAAATAGAAAAACTCAAGAAATTCATCGAAATCATCGATAATGAATTGTTTTCTCACCATCCTGCAAAAGCATATATAGCACCAACATTGTTCATTCCAGGAGATGAAACCAACTCCCTAAATGCTGCCTATGTCCACCTACCAACAGT
>CAZKPY010000055.1:3050-4253 GCA_964554815.1 uncultured Candidatus Saccharibacteria bacterium
GTTTGTGATGCGATTTCAGGAATTGTTTTAAAGCAATTTTCTGTAGGCTACGAATGTTGTGTCAGAGTTCAAAAGGCTCGAAATTTTAAAAAAATAGAAAAAGAAAAGGTTGTAAAATCAAATCAAGTCTTTTTATACTGTGAAAACAAAGAATTAGGTCATGGTATATTTTCATCAATACAGGTAGACTTGAAAAAAAATCCTGTACTAAAAGATAGCACTCTTAATAATCTTGTTCTTGTTTAATTCAGATTATATAAGAACATCGATAGTCATTGGCTATCGATTTTTTTTACAAATTTTTCTCCGCTTCGATGAATTCATCCAGATATCCGTCCTCGAGAACTTTTTCAACATTCCCTGTTTCATATCCTGTGCGGTGATCCTTGATCAGTTTATACGGGTGCAGCGTATATGAACGGATCTGACTACCCCACTCATTATCAGTCGTCTGCGAAATCGCCATGCCACGTTCACGCTGTTTTTCCTGCTCGTCCTGCAGTTTCCAAACTTTTGCCTGCAATAATTTCAACGCAACCTCACGGTTCGCCTCTTGTGATCGTTCGGTAGTCGCATGTACTGATAGTCCAGTTGGAATATGTGTCATACGAACTGCTGTTTCCCTCTTGTTTACATTCTGACCTCCTGCACCACCGCTGCGTGCGAACGAAACCTCGAGATCTGATTCAGGAATTTTTATTTCTTCTGATTCGAATTTCGGCAGAACCTCTACCATTGAAAACGACGTGTTGCGTTTTCCTTTTGCATTGAATGGACTCATACGTACAAGCCTATGCACACCTGATTCGTTTTTCAATGTTCCATACGCATTTTTTCCATGCACCTGTACACTGATACTGCGGTATCCGCCCATCGTGTTTTCATTTGCATCGAGCATAATCATATTCCAACCTTTCAATTCAAAAAATTTCTGATACATGCGAAATAACATCGCAGTAAAATCCTCTGCATCATCCCCTCCTGCACCAGTAAAAATTGACAGCACCGCATCGCCCCGATCATATTTTCCGACACCGTCGAGTTTCGCACGGAGTTCATCGATTTCACGCAACACTGCCTGTGCGCGATCTTTATCGTTCCAAAAATCAGACGCATACATCGCCGTTTCAAGTTCGGTTATTTTAGTCTGGAGTTGTTCCTTGGTCATAGGATCAGTGTAACAAAAAAGGAAAATATTGCTAT
>CAZKPY010000056.1:0-4218 GCA_964554815.1 uncultured Candidatus Saccharibacteria bacterium
TTCGATAACGATTCCAACCGTAATAGTTCCCACTCCATCAGCACGCATCCGCTGTAAAACCTCCTCCCTATTTTCAGAGAGAGGTTTCAAGTTTAAATGCGAATGAATATCAATGTATTGTAGATCCATAGTAGGAAGTCTATCATAAAAAATCAACCCGATCCTATTGAATAGTTTCGGGTTGTATTTTATAAAAAGAAGTTTTTAATGAAGCATAAACGCTCTAATTCCTTTAGTAGCTTCCATATCACCTGTAACAAACAAATATTCCCATCTTTTATTACTGTAAATAATAACAATGGTACCTTTGGTAGTACAAATGATGTTTGCTGTTGTACGAGACAATTGCAGTTTTTTTGGATCTTTGATTAATAAATTAACCAAAGAAACAGCTTTACCATCTGGTATAGTTTCACATTCCATTATCGGAGAACCAACCGCATAATCTATATATGCGATCTTTTCACCAACAATACTGGTTGCTGTGTTTTTTGAAATGTACTTTGAGAAAGATGGTTGGAAATTTGTTGCTTCAAAACTTTGTGCTTGTGCGGCCATTCCTAATCCAAGGAATAAACACGCTAGAATTAATGATTTTTTCATTGAAATTTTTTTTGTTTGAACATATTGTATTATATTTAAATATATTTGTCAATATATGAAACAAACACTCTAGATATCCGATTTAGCATGTTATGCGGTCTTTAGATGTTTCCCAGCCGCAACACAATCTGTACAGATAACATGCAGATGACGACGAACATCACCCTGGTTCACTACATTACTGGTTTTTGCATTACAGATCTCACACGCTCCGATTTCCTGAGTATCTTCGTCGAACGCCATACGCATACGTCCATCGAATACGAACATGTTTCCCTCCCATAAACCCTTGCTACCGTATTTTTTACCATACTTTGCAATACCTCCGTCTACCTGGTATACATTTTTATATCCACGGTTTTTCATCATCGCTGACAAAATTTCACAACGAATTCCACCAGTACAATACGTTACAATTGGTTTTTCCTTGTGATTGCTGATTTCTCCGTTTTCAATATCGTCGATAAATTCTTTTGATGTTTTAATCGGCGGAACGATTGCATTTTTAAACTTTCCAATCTTTGCCTCGTATTCATTGCGTCCATCATAGAAAATTACATCATCTCCATATTTCTCTACTAATTCATTTACTTGTTCTGGTTTCAAATGAACCCCACCATTGGTTACCCCATTTTCATCCACGGTAATTTCATCAGGCGAACCGAATGCTACGATTTCTGATTTTACCTTTACCTTTAATTTTGGAAAATCCTCCCGGTTTCCATCACTCCATTTATAGGTAATTTTTTTCATCAAATGATGCCGATTCATTTCCTTTACATACTCCTTTAGGTCTTCAATTCCGCCCCCTAATGTTCCATTGATTCCATGAACACTGATCAAGATTCGCCCACGCAAATTTAAACGTTCACACAAGTGTCGCTGCCAATACATCATGGTTTCAGGGTCAGGAATGGGAACAAACTTGTAAAACAGGATTATTTTTTCAAGTGAGTTTTTTCCTCCTATTTTAGATAAATCTGCTGATTTCATAATGACTCTATATCATAAATCTCTGATTTTGTGTAGAAGACTCAAAATCTCTATTTAATAGTAATCTTAGCTGGTTCAGATAAATCAAATTCAAAATGAGTCTTATTTCTTATATATTTAACAAAAGAAAACAATCTTCTATTTTTGAGATAATGAGGATCATCTTGGTTGAGGTATGCCTCCTGTTCGAATGAACATAATTTATAAGAATCTAATGAACTTTTTGACAAAATTACTTGTAAATAAAAACGTTCAATTAATCTAAAAATAATTTCACCCACAAATAATAACTCTATTTGTTGTCTAAAATGTATTTGTTCATGATTAATAATTCGTTGTGTTTCAAAAGATTCATCTTTAAAGCCAATTATGGGGAAAGAGCGCAAAAGCTTTTGCATTTTTAACACCTGTAAACTTTAGTAACGTTTTAGAGTAAATAGCAATATAGTTCTTTTTAAACTTAACTTTCATGAATTTATTTTATCACAAAAACCCCATCTCTGGGATTTTATATTAGTGATTATGTTCTGCTGCATCTGCATCGGCCTTTGTTACGTGTACGGTTCCCACAGGATGCTCTGTCGGTGTATAAATCGAATATAATTTCATATCAACATCGCCAGTATTTACAACATTATGTTCTGTTCCAGCTGGAATCGTAATTGCAAAATCATCAGCAATTGTATATTCCTGCCCGCCTAATATCGCCATCCCGGTACCCTGTTCAATTCGTAAAAACTGGTCAGTATGCGGATGGGTTTCGGTTCCGATTTCACCGCCGACTGGAATCGACATTAATGTGATCTGTAAATGCTCACCTGTGAACACCTCGGTTCGGAAATTAGTATTTTCTAAGGTTGCCCGTTCAATATTTTCTACATATGGAGTAATCATATAAATTTAAATTAATTATGTTAATAATATCTATTATATTCCTATTTAAACACAATTTCAACTTGACCAATTGCCATCTGATTATTATCACTATCTGTTATTACAACTTGAATATTTTTATCAAGAACAATGGATTCAATTGTATATACAGTCCCGGGAATAATTGGCTTTAAAAATGAAACTGACAGATTTTTCGTCAGAGCCTTTTGTGCAGAATTTGTGTTTAATGTCATAGCAAAAATTCCCGCAACAGAATCAATCACGAAACAGGTTATTCCACCATGAACAATTCCCTCGTTTCCTGTTAATTTTTCAGGAAATGAAATCGTGCAAGAAATTTTTTCCTTTGAAACATCGACATTGCGAATATCAAACTCCAACAGGTCGAGCCATTTTTTATTTGCAACTGCGTATTTCGCAAGCATTGGTAATTGAAATAGTTTTTCAAACATATTATTTAAAATAAAACCTTTTATATTCTACATCTGAATCTTCTAATCTCTCAACTAATGCAATATGCGAAACTATAATCTTTTCATTAAACTGAACCGATTCTAAATATTGCCTTCCTTTTTTATGACCAGCTTCTGACAGATCCCGGAAAGCTAATGTGATATGTGGAATATAGGGAAAAGGTTTTTGATACCATACATTGTAGTGATTAGTAATACTTTCAATATCTACTATCAATTTTGTAAACATATCTTTTACAACAATATTAATCCATAAAATATACGGAGTAGTATTTTCTCCATTTCCTCCTTTACGGTCCGTCCGTCCACTAAATTCAGCCGACAAAATACTAAAAGAGTTCTGAACATCTGCAAGCTTTTTAATTTCTTGTTCTAACTTTTCAAGTTCTAGTTCAGAAACTTCAGGTCCATCACCAAGTGTGATATGCGGCATCCAATCATCCAGACATGCTCGCGAACCAGTGATTTCAAAAAGTTTCTGTTGCAGATCACGAACTTTTTGTTTTGTTTCGTTCTCTAAATAACAAACAATGGAATATCTTTTCATAAGACTACTTCCTTCCAAACAACGGTTCACTCGGCTTTTCTCGCTTGATAATTAATTCTTTTATTTTCTCTGCCGTTGTCGGCATAATTGGCTGAAGCAGTATTGAAACACGAGCAAGTCCTGTAATTACATGGTGAACATCGGCTCGGGCTTTGTCCGGATCAACCTTGAATGTTTTAAATGGTTCTGTATCAGTAATATATTTATCCAAGTCTGCAATTTCAGACCAGATTGCACCGGTAACCTCTGCATAATCGAATCGTTCATATGCAGGATGTGCAATATCTGCAAAATTCGGAAATGCAAGATCAGAAATATCCACATCGTATGATTGTGCCATCGTCAGTGTTCGCGAAACCAGGTTTCCAAGTCCGTTCACGAGATCTGCATTATACGCAGCTGCAAATCGCTCTGCGGTAAATGGTGAATCTTCAAATGGTGAGATTTCCTTTGCGAGAAACATACGCAATGCATCAGTTCCATATTCAGTTGCGAGTTCGCGTGGATCGATAACATTTCCGATTGTTTTTGACATCTTTACACCTTTATCACCCACGATAAATCCATTGATAATAATCTGATGTGAATTTGGTAAATCTGCTGCCATCAACATCGCCTGCCACATTGCAGACTGAAATCGATTGTTATTTTTCCCACAATATTGAGTTGGATTTCCATTTACCCAAAATTTATGGAAGTCTCCAGTAT
>CAZKPY010000057.1:0-4180 GCA_964554815.1 uncultured Candidatus Saccharibacteria bacterium
TTGATGAAAAAAACTAAAAAGAATTTGGAAAAAATTCAAAAACCACTTTTAATAATTCAAGCAAAAAATGACCCTGTTGTAAACCCAATATCAGCCTATGAAATATTTAATGAAATAAAATCTACAAATAAAACTATAAAAATGATAGACTCTTCAAGCCATGTGATAGTTACACTAGAAGATACACAAGAGCTGTTTGATTTGATTTATGATTTTCTGACTCATGTTTATATCATTATTTGATTTGCTACCTAAAGTAATGTTTTAGAGTATTTTGTCAAGAAAAAATAAAAACCCTTAATAAGGGTTTTTATTTCAATTTAGCTACCAACGCAGCAATTGTTTTACTTGCTACTTGTCCTGTTGCAGGGCTGATTTTAGCAGATGTTTGGAATTTCTTTACAGCTGCCTCAGTCTGTGCACCAAATGTTCCATTCGTAGGTAGTCCAGATTTCGCAACAATATTGAGCGCCTCTTGAACTGCTTTTACAGAATCACCTGATGACCCTTTTTTCAAGGTTCCAGAAATTTTATTGAGTCGTGCGATGAGATCTGCATTTTTAGTGGTTGCAGCAGGTTCAGTTTTTACTGGTTCTGGTTCAGGTGTAGGTTCAGCCGCAACTACAGGAGTTTCTGCAACCGGTGCCACAGGAGTCTCTGTTGGAGTTTCAGGATTTTCTATTGGTGTTCCAGATTTTAAATCACCAACCGTTGCGAGGGTCTGATCGTTCACATAATACACAGGGTCGCGCAATGAACTGATCGCACCATAACCAAGAAATACAGCTCCGACAATTAATAAAAATGTAACTGCATAAAATTTAAAGTTTTCCATATATGAATACAGTATACCGTAGTTGTGAATTAATTGGCAAGTTATTTATACAATCTATTTCCCTACCCTGTATAATTTATTGCAAAAAACTGTCTCTTATGCTATACTACAGACATGAATACGATAGCTAATTTGCTTCCCTACATCCAACTTTTTCTCGCACTATTACTCGTCATAATTATTGTCTTACAACGATCTGGAGACGGTATCGAGGGAGCTTTGGGTGGAACCGCATCAACAATGACACAATCTGCACGACGCGGAGGTGAAAAGGTAATGTTCTATATCACTATCATCATTGCAATTCTTTTCGTCGCATCAGCCATCATTGGTATTCTATTGTCGGCATAACATGACATTATTATAATAATGTCTTTTAACCATTAATTTTCTCTGTCCTTTATTCAAGGACATTTGCAGGTTCAACTTGTAAATTATGAGAATCTCCATGTGAATAATAAAAATTCTTTTCTTTTTAATTGGAAACGAACTGTCATTGCACGTATTAACGGACTCTCATCAAAAGAGCGTATCGTTTTTTCACTATTAGTATTTATATTAGTATTCGGAATTGTTGGAATATTGAATAGTTTGAATAATTCATTCTCTAATCAAGTTCCTGATTATGGTGGAACTATCCGCGAAGGAATTCTGGGAACTCCACGATTTATAAATCCAGTGTTAGCTAATTCTGATATCGATCAGGATCTCACGAGATTAACTTATTCTGGGTTGATGAGAAATTCAGGAACAGATGCAAATGCAGAAATCATTCCTGATTTAGCCGAATCATATTCAGTATCACCAGATGGAAAGGTCTACACATTCATTCTCAAGAAAAATGCAGTATTCCACGATCGAACACCTGTAACTGCTGATGATGTGGCATTCACGATTCAGTCGATTCAAAATACACAATTACAGAGCCCTGTGGCTGGTAACTGGCTCGGAATTACGACAGAGGTTGTAGATCCACAGACAATCAAAATTACCCTACCACGACCGTTTTCTGGATTTCTGGAAATTGCAACAGTTGGAATATTACCAAAACATATTTGGGGTACAATGACTGCTGATGAATTTTTCGCAAGTAGTAAAAACAATAACCCAATCGGCAGTGGTCCGTATAAAGTAGACAGTATAAAACGTAACAAAGATGGTATCGCAACCAGTTACACGTTCGATTCATTTAATAAATTCACACTCGGAAAACCTTTTATTGATAAAATTGTAATCCGTATGTATCCGAACGGACAGGAATTATTCGATAAATATGAAGCGCGTGAATTTACTACCTTGGCAAGTATTCAACCATACGAAATTACAAAACAAAACAGTAAATTCGTAGGGACAACACCACTGCCCAGAATGTTCGGACTATTTCTCAACAGTAAAAATAACGCACTGTTGGATGATGCAGGGGTTCGATCAGCATTAACAAATGGAATAAATGTAAATGAAATTATTACAACCGTATTCCAAGGAAATGCAGAACCAATAACAAGTCCATTACCGAATGGAGATCAAACAGCACCTACAGTAACAGTCGCAACAGAAACATTGTCTGCGAAATTAGATTCGGCAGGTTGGAAACTAAATCAGGAAACTGGTATCCGATCAAAAGCTGGTAAAAATCTGTCATTCACAATCAGTACTGCAGATACCCCAGAATTAAAATACACTGCGCAGATTATTCAACAACAATTAAAATCAATTGGTATTGCAACTGAATTACATGTATATCAGCTGAGTGACTTGGAAAATAATGTTATTAAACCTCGAGCGTTCGAGATATTATTATTCGGACAATTCATTCGTAACGATGCAGATTTATATGCATTCTGGCACAGTAGTCAGAAAACTGACCCAGGATTGAATATCACAGGATATTCATCTAAAACATTAGATACCAATCTCGAAAAACTATTTGCAACGAATAATGCTGCAGACCGTACTGTATTATTAGCCAGTATTGAAAAAGAATTACACGATGCACCAGTAGTATGGTTGTATCGACCCTATTTTATTTATGCGATGAAAAAACCAATTTATGGAATTCGCTTAGATAACCTTATTAGTAAACATGATCGTTTTAACACCATTTACCGATGGTATACACAGACAGACATGGTGTGGAAAGTTTTTAAAAAATAAAACCTCCTCAAAAAAATTAACAACAAATGTATGAACACAACAAATTCAACCCCTCAAGGTTCTCAATCTCCTCAGCACGGAAATAATCCATATCGAGGTACGAGAACTCATTATCCACCGCGACCAAACAACGCACAGCGATCTCCTGCAGACGCACTTGATCGATCTCTCGAAAAAATTGGAGGATCATCTGCACCACGACCGCAGAATTCAGGATTCCAACGACAAGATAAATTCCGTAATGATCGAAATCGCCGACCACGCAGCGGTGGATTTTCAGGACCTCGACCTGAACAAAAACAATTCGAGAAAAAAGAAATTGAAATACCACCATTAGCACCAGGAGATCTCCGTATTATCCCGATCGGTGGGACCGAACAAATCGGACAGAATATGACTATGGTGGAATATAAAGACCAGATCGTAGTCATCGACGCAGGAATCCAGTTCCGCGGCGAGGACACTCCAGGTATTCAATATATTATTCCTGATACAACCTATTTAGCAGAACGAAAAGACAAGATAAAAGCCTTGGTTATTACGCATGGACACCTCGACCATATCGGATCAATTCCGTATGTAATGGAGAGTATGGGTAACCCGCCGATTTATACGTGTGAATTTGGAGCACTCTTGATCAAAAAACGACAAGAGGAGTTTCCTCATCTACCAGCACTTGATGTGCGATTGGTTGCAACAGGAGAAGGCTCAATTCGATTGTCAGAAGATTTAAAGGTAACCTTCTTTGGACTCAGTCACAGTATTCCTGACTCAACGGGAGTTATCATTGAAACACCATTAGGAGATATTGTATCGACTGGTGATGTTCGTGTGGAAAACATTGATGGCGTACCTGTAAAGGAAGAAGTCGAACAGTACAAAAAAGTTTTCACCGGACGAAAAGTAATTTTGATGACCATGGATTCAACTGGTATTCCAGTTCCAGGTTGGTCAGATGGAGAAACAATCGTAATTCGCACTATTGATGAATTACTCCGTGATATCAAGGGTCGTATTTTCGTCGGAACATTCGCATCGCAGGTAGAACGTATTATCGAGATTATTAAATCTGCGAAAAAATATGGACGCTACGTAGTTGTAGAGGGCCGTTCAATGAAACAAAACGTTGGTATCGTAGAACAGCTCCGACTAACAGAATTGGATCATGTTATCCATGTCGAAGACATGCAT
>CAZKPY010000058.1:0-4129 GCA_964554815.1 uncultured Candidatus Saccharibacteria bacterium
TGGAGTTGTTCCTTGGTCATAGGATCAGTGTAACAAAAAAGGAAAATATTGCTATTTTCCAGCGAAACTCTTGATGGTGTTTATTATGGTTTCGATACTCTTTTCTTTCGCATGATTCGCGTCGCACAGCTTTGTTATTTCTTGATAATTAGGACTATTAACTTGTCTAATCATTTCAGTCTTACAAGCTTCATCACTCATAATAAAATCGAATGTTCGACCCAGAGATTGTTCAATTTGTTTTTTACTTTCATCTGGTATTATTTCACAACTAAATAACTCGTAGATATCACCTCTGGTCATATTTGTCTTTTCTGAAACTTCAGAAAGTTGTATTTTCTTGATGTGGAGGAAAACTTGGAGCATTTTACCTTCATGATTTAATTCTTGCATGGCTTTTTATTTTTTTGTACATTACCATATCAATTCAAAATTGTAAAACAAAAGCCGGTCAGTGTGAGTAACCAGCTTTTTCTGTGTGCAACCTTAATTTGTTGCATATGAGGTATTTATATTTTCGAGACCTACCCTTTTCCATTAAAGAGAAAGGTAATATCTATAAAAGTTCAGCTCTTGGTTCGAGTATATACCTCTGTAATCCTATGTCAATTTCTTTTTCATATAAACAACCCAATAATTTCTCTTGTAATTTTGGTTTCCCCATTTCTGATATCCTGTTGTTTTTTCCATATGCAGGATTTCAAAATGGGATGTGTAATAATTTTCCAAATCCTCACGCGTCCATATACGCTCGGTAATGTTTAACCCAGGAAGTATATAGGTATTTAATTCTTCACCTGGATTATCTGCGATTAATTTCTTTGCATTTGCATCACCTTCTATACAGAGTGTTCGTAAAAATACATACGATTCTGGTTTTGTAATACGAAGTAGTTCATAGAAAAATGTATGGCGTTCACTTTCATTCAATACATGCGATGATGTTGCATCAATAATCAGATTCATACTGTTACTCGACACCGGAAGTTTCTCGCCGATTGAGCCGACTTGGTAATTAATGTTTGAATCTTGTTTTAAATTATTCGCAAATGAAATAGCAGTTTCAGAAATATCAATACCAGTTCCCTGTTCGCAAAAATTATCAATGATATATTTCAAGTTTTTTCCGTTCCCGCACCCAGCATCAAACACATTCCATTCGGTAATATCGAGTTTTTGATCCCGACGCAACCATTTCATAAACTGTCGGATTTCAGAAATAGGCTCGGTACCGAGCGTGAGAAACTGAGGATTCTGATATTCGCGCTCCCATGGGTTATTCATATCAACGTTATACACTAGTCTGTTCGTTTTGACAAAATAACCCATTGCCATACAATGATGATATATGTCATTTCCAAGTTCGAATCCATCTGAACAACTATCATTATCAATTATCATTCCTGCCTATAACGAGGAAAAAGAAATCCGAAAAACTCTTGAATCACTAACTCATCTACAAAAAAAATCTGACATTTCTGTTGAGATTGTTGTTTGTGATAATAATAGTACTGATAATACAACCTCTATTATCAAGGAATTTCCAAATGTAACATTGGTAACCGAAGATAAGCTTCGTGGTGCAAATGCTGCGCGTCAGGGTGCGTTTAGTGCGTCTACTGGGACCATCATCGCCGCGCTCGACGCAGATTGTATACCTGAACCAGATTGGATGAATAATGCACTGAATTATTTTAAATCAGATCCGCGTGTGATATCAGTCGCAGGAATTTATATTTATGAAAACACATTTTGGCTCGCATCTACGATCAACTGGCTACAAATTTCGCTCGTTCATGTATTTCATTTCATTGCTCATACTATATTTAGAAAAGGTGGCGTGATGATCGGCGGAAATGCTTGGTACAGGCGTGATGTATTAGAAAAAATTGGAGGGTTCGAAACATCGATTCCATTTTGGGGAGATGATGCTCATACTGCGAAAATGTTAGCCCCGCATGGGAAAATGATTTACGCGCCTGATGTTCGCGTTCTATCATCATCACGTAGATTTGTTACTAATGGACCAATGAAAACACAGTTGATGTATCTACTGAATTATTTTTCCATTGCAATCACTGGAAAACCATATACTAAATCGATCGATGATGATGTGGTGAGATAAAAAAATGCTTCCTAAGAATAGGAAGCTTGTTCATTTGCAGTTATTTTATTTTTTCACAATTTTGAATGTTTTATGTAATCCATCTGGAGTCGTAATCTCAAAGAGATACATACCCGAAGATAACCCAGAAATATCAAAATCACTCGCATTATTGAACTCAATAACTTTTTCACCCATTAAATTAGTAACCATAACCAATCGAGCGAATACCGTGCAATGCACATTTCCTGTTGTTGGACTCGGATAGAGCTCAAAACTCGGTAATGCTGTTTTTAATTTTGCATGTACAATTTTTGAATAATCTTTTGTACCATTAAATTCTACTGATTCTAATCGGTAATAGTACTCAACACCTACTTCGACACCTTTATCATTATAATAATATTGATGAGGCTGATTTGTTGTACCATATCCATCGAACCATCCAATAGTGGTAAAGTTTATTCCATCAGTACTGCGTTGTAAATTAAAATAGTCATTATTCAATTCACTCGCAGTCGCCCATTGAACCAAAATACTGTTCGTTTGTGGTGTAGCTGTTAGATACATTAATGTGATTGGTAATGCTGTAGTAGTACTATCACCACTAGCATTTCCAACATCGCCCCAAAACCAATATGGACCTCCTGGTATCGTATCGACACCATTATTAAAATTAGAATTCAAACAGAGAGCATCAGTGAGTGAGCCTACAACACTCAGTGGAACATTTATCGTAAAATCTGGTGTTCCCTCTTGGGTAATTACTAATCTGCTGGTAAATGATAAAAAAGGATCACATGGTGGCACTTTTGTTTTGAGTGTGTAAACATGACCTGATGGGCCACGTAATTTCCATCCGAAACGATCCAAACAATTTAGCTGATACCACTGAGCATTTGGTCCAGGAGTACAGATTCCAGGATATGTCCCAGAAAATCCAGTACCGAAATACTGAGAGTAGTTGATTCCTGAATTCAAAGCGTTATCTAATAAAACAGTTATAAACCCAGCACCGGTAACTCCAAAACTTGATTCATTAATAACGATTGGTCTATAACCAGCAAGCGAATTACCTACTGGAATTACATAATTTACATTTAATATGTTAATCAATTTTTGGATTGAACCCATATTGTCATCAACATCAAAATATCTCAACAATCCATAACCGCTAATAGCAGTGTTGGATCCATTTTTGATTTTCAATGTTGCGCCACTTGTTAGATCTGTTAAACCATCACTGGTCCATATGAAACTATTGCAATCAACGTTCCCTAGAATGAAAAGCTTGCCCGCATTATTTTTAATCACCATACCTAAATAGTTAGCGCCGGAAATGAAATAGATATTTTGAATTCCAGGGCCGAAAAACTCTTCAGTACCTGTTGAAGTATAGGAACTATTCGGGTCGGCATTAAAATCGCCGGTCAATCTCAGAATACTCGCAATGTTTTGCGTTGCAGTGTTTGCATCTGTAATAAATGAACCGTTTATTTCTACAGTTGTTCCGCCTGCAATCTCTAAACTATCAGTGGAAACATGAAGATTTTGTGCTGTTGCTGATTTTATTAACAGGAAGAATATCATTCCTGTTAATAATGTGTAGTGTTTTTTCATTTGCTCGTATTTTATTTTCTGTACGTGGTTATTGTAAAAACAGTTTCAGCAGCACTGGATGAATTACCTCCAACTATAACTGCAATTGATCCTGTAATTGCTCCAAACGTTCTCAAATCAAATGTGTACGATCCAGATGACGGAATTGTATACACAGCAATACTACTGTATGGAACCCACCATGGAGCTGTACTATTCACCTCTGCTCGAGTATAACCACCGACAGATAATATTGTCCCGCCAACATGTGGCGCAATATCAATATATGCATAACCGATCCCGCTGGAATATCCAAAGTTCCCAGAATAATGAATTGTAACAATATCGCCTGCTAAATAATTAGCGGTTAGTGTTGCGCCTGGAATAATTTGCCATGAACCACTTGCGGTTACACTGCCAGTAGAT
>CAZKPY010000059.1:0-4124 GCA_964554815.1 uncultured Candidatus Saccharibacteria bacterium
GGTGTCTGGATGAATTGATAAAAAATCCAGTAGGATTAGTTACCAGTACACTCAGCAAAGCGCTCGACTCTGTTGCAGATGCAGCGAGCCAAGGAGATGAAATCGGAGAAATTCTCGTTGGAATGTTGATGAATATGGTGACCAGTTTCTTGAAAGGTGGATTAACTGCACTGAACGCTGAGTTCCAACAATCTCGTGATGATGTGGGTGGACCAGAACAATTAATTGCTCAAAACGGGCAACGTATTGCATGGACTGCCACACCAAATATGCCTGCAGAGTTTCAGTCTGCTCTTGATTCTACTGCGTCAGAAATAACACTGCTCAACAATTACATAACACTGTTAACAGAGCAACGAAATGGTCAGGAAAGTTTCGCCGATGCAACCATACGATTGGATATGTGTCTCCCAGGGCCTGATTTCATGTATGAAAAGCGAATGACTCCGTATATTAACAAAGAATTGCGAACATTAACAAAAAAACAAGAGCGAGGGAATGATAAAACAAAAGAAGACCGTGCAGATACAAAAGCAATCGTGGATGCATCAATAGAACTGGCAAAAAATGAAATGGTTATTTGGCGCACAAATCCACAGCGCAATATTCCAGGTGCGGGTATTATGAGCGAACAAATCGCACAGATTAATCAAATAAAAACAAAATATCAAAAAACAAGATCTGACATAATCGAAAAACAAGCAGCATTAAATCTGCTCTATAAAATCGAAAGTGATTTAAAAATAAATATGCAATTATTAAAACCTGTTATCCCTACACTACCTGCTACAATTCCGTTCACGAATCAGGGTTGGGATCGGATGACTGCAGCAGAAAAAACTCAGTTGTTTAACTGGGCAAAAGCAATCTCAAAACAAAATTCTACTGCAACCGATGATGTGTCAAAACGTGATTTTGCAATTTCAGTAGTGTGGAGTGTCTGGTCAAATCCAGATGCATATATAACTACAACAGATTGGGATGGTGCAGATTTCTTGAAAAAGAAAAACATCATTCGAACCGATTACAGTAGTTTAAAAAATGCTGTTTCAATTCCGTACAGTATAAAACAGGCAGAACTCGCAATACGACAACTACAAGTCGCGATCGAAACAACAAAAAAACTTGCAACTGATTGCGAAACAATGAAAACATTAATCAGAGCCAATAGATTCACAGGTCCAACCGCTCATACACAGTTGTTACAGGTATTAAAAGCAAACAAAGATCGATTCCAATCTGATGCTATTAAACAATCTCTGGATGCAACCAGTATTCTGTCAACAACCGCAGGAAAATATCCAGAAAATGTTAACTGTGATAATGGGGCCGCAGGACCATGGCAATGGTCAGGCAGTCATGCCGATCGCGCATGTAGACAGGATGCAGGAATCGAAGATCAAGATGCCCAAAATGGTGGTAAGTTATCATACGCCAGCGATAATGAATATCAGACACAGCCAGCACGTGATATCTGGGAAACATTAGACCAAGACGATGCACAGCAATTATTCTGTACATTTAATCAATATTTGGGTGATTTCATCACTCATGCGACAAATGTCGAAAAGGGTCGTATTCTATGCCAGCAACGTGACGCATTCACAGGGGTCGCCATAAACGGTGATTCACCATGGTATCGGATCAAGAAAATAGACTTAATTGGATATTTGTATAACAACGATTTCAGTATTCAGAGTATATAAATAAAAAACCACCTCGGTGGTTTTTTATTTATATATAAAACCATTTTAGTATTGTATAAATTTACTGTGGTGGTATACTATTTCTAATTATGCGAAAATATTCTGCAATCTTTGCATTAATCTTGACCTTGTGGGGAATATTTTCTCCATTCGGTATTTCGATGACATTAAATCCGCAAATTGATTCGAAACCAAACTCATTAGTTTCTATAGGAACAGAGTCGAATGTTGCTTTCGCAACAGTAATAACATCACCTGGGCAGACTGGTACTGGAACATCATCTACTGCAGCAGATGATGCAGCTGATGATTCGGCACCAGATCCAAAAGCAGCAGCAGAGGCTAGTGGAGCAAATCTCGAATGTGGATTAACCGATGTTTTTTGTGGAATATTTAAACTAATTATCACGTTTATTTTATTCATTCCTAATGCTATAACTACGGTTATGGGGTTATTGATGGATTTCTCGATTTGGCTAGGTATTAATCCTGTTATGTATGGAGCATCTGGTGGAATATTAAGTCTTGGCGACACAATTACATCAACATTGCGCGACGCGTGGGGAATTATCCGAGATTTTTCGAATATTTTATTTATTTTTGCATTATTTGTAATTGCATTTAGTTTGATTTTAAATAAAAACCTAATGAATTTCGAACCGAAAAAAGCAATCGTAAAGGTCATCATAATGGCATTGTTAGTGAACTTTAGTTTTCTCTTTTGTAGGTTGGTGATCCAAACAGCAGACATATTTTCTAATATGTTGTATTCGAAAATAGAAAATACAAGTACTGGTGGCAGCACCGGATCTGCTGGAATTGGTAGTCTCAGCGCATCCAGTTTCTTTGCTGGTGGTTTGGGTATAAAATCTCCATCACTTTCATTAGTGTCAAAAGCAAATCCACAGTCATTATTAGCTGGAACTGATGATAAACAATATCAGACACAGGGAGCTGTTGGATTTGTTAGATCACTTGGCGGCTTGCTTAACGTAAAGGGTTGGCAATTTTATGTAGGTTATGGAACAGTTGCAATATTTGCGTGGTTAATGAACCTAATATTAACATTTGTTTTTTGTTCTATTATATTCTTATTTTTAGGAAGAATATTTGGGTTATGGTTAGCTGTTATTATTTCACCTTTGGCTTTTGTTTCATATACGATTCCTTCCTTGGAAGATAATAAACATTTCGGGTTCAAAAATTGGAGTAATAATTTATTTAAACTTGCGTTCATGGCTCCGATATTTATGTTCTTCTTGTACATTTCTGTCGTTGTTTTAAATATTAATAAAGAATTAACAAGTACTATAGGTGGTGATGGTTTGGTTGCATCTGTCATGAAAGGTTTGGTTCCATTATTTGGTGCATCGTTTATTCTCTTGAAGGGTAAGAAGATTGCATATGATATGTCCGGTGAAATTGGCGCAGTTGTCAGTAAGGTTGCCGGTATGGCAACTACCGCAGCATTAGGTGCTGCAACAGGTGGAACTGCTCTGGCACTACGTCAGACATTAGGACGAGGAGGCGCGTTACTTGCTAATAGTTACCGTGGTGATAATAGTTTGGCTGGACGAGGAATGCGAGCATTGGGTGGCAGACTCGGTGCAGCATCGTTCGATGTTCGACAAAGTGGTCGTATAGTAGACGGACTCAATAGATTCACAGGAGCCGCAGGATCTCCAATCGACCTCGGTAATACAGGACTACGAACAGGCGGATTTACAGTCGAAGGAACACTACAAGAACAATGGCGTAAACGACAAGAAGAGGCTGCGAAAAGAGCAGAAGAAGCAGCCATCGCAGCTGCAGAAGCTGCTAAGCTTAATGCCCAAGCTGCTGTTGCACAAGAATTACGCCTAAACGAATCTAAGCTTGAATTGGCTGAAAAAGCTAAACAAGCTGAAGATGCTCGAATCGCAATGGAGGCAGAAAATCAAGGGCGAGATGTGTTTATGGAACTCAAGAGAATGGAATTGGAAGAAAAAGAAGGTGAACTCGCTGAACTATTGGCTGACGCGACTAGACTTTCTGATGAGCATGATACTCTTGAAACTGAAAAGACAACTCTTGAGACAGAGAAAACTAATCTTGAAACTGAAAAGACAACTCTTGAGACTCAGTTGGCAGCTATTCCAACAGGTACTGGCAGCATAGCAGATCGAGAGGAGCGAGCTCGATTAACTGCAGAAATTGCTGCAAAAGAAACAGAGATTACTTCGAAAACAACAGAGGTTGCTGCAAAAGCAACAGCAATTGCTGCAAAAGAAACAGAGATTACTGCGAAAACAACGGCGTTGGCAACTAATGTAGCAGCAATGACCAAGAAAGAAGAAGAGGTTGAAAAGAAAGAGGAGGATGTTGCAAAAGTTGCAGCTGTTGCAACAACACTCACCACCCTCGACGTTCAAAGTGTTC
>CAZKPY010000060.1:0-4117 GCA_964554815.1 uncultured Candidatus Saccharibacteria bacterium
CATGGAACTATATTGGCCAAGATCCCAAATTATATAGACATTATGGCCCATACGCACAAGAAATTTATGAAAACTTTGGTAATGATGGAATTGGTATAATAGGTAACGATAAATCAATATCAACATTAGATATGGATGGTATATTATGGACAGCGGTTAAGGCACTTGCTATTAAAACAAAAAAAATAGAAGAACTTGAAGCGAAAACACAAGAATTCGATGAACTCAAAGTTAAAACACAAAAACTTGAAGAAGAAGTTAATACACTAAAAAATATGGTTATGAATAATGCGTCTAATTAGTTGGTTTACTAAAAAAATCAACGTTGCACTGTTTGTTGTGCCAAAAAAAAAATAAAACAACCATAAAAAAGACACATTTTTTTACCTCCAACATTTTCAATTATGTGCATTTATATTTTTGCACATGATTAATCTTCGTCTGATGAAGACGACGCAGATGCCAGCCACTTATGCTTGCTCTTCTGCTGTTGCTGATGACCCACAAAAGAGGCTGGGGGTTGCTGTCACATCGTAGTCTGCTTGTCGCTCACTTGCAGTTCTAATGGGGGTAATGCTGCCTTGCCGAGGACCAGAACGCTATTGTTGTTCTTGATGCCATATTTTTCAGCGGTCCATGATGCAGAGAGAAGTGGAATTTTCTTGGTGCAGAATAATTCCTTGAGATCCTCGTTTGTTTCAAGGTCGACAATCTCGATATTGGGGAAGAAAGACGCGGCTGTCTGTGCGAAGACCATCGCGTTGCCATGCTGTGAGCCATTGTGAGAGTTGTGATCGTCGAAGAGTGAAATGACGACTTCCTCGATCGACGTGTTGGGACACTCCTTTTGGATGGCAAAGCACATCATAGCGGCAACATGTTCGCTCGGGTTGCCAAACGCACCAGCCCCAACTGCGACGGTGACAATCGAACGCACATTGTTTGCAGCAGCCATGCGAAATGATGTACGCAGCGCAGTCATGAGCTTATCTGCGTCAATATCGTTGATCCGGGGTGGCATGTCTTCCTCCTCATCATCATCCCAAACGTTGCCTCTGACGAGTTGGGGACCGTTTGTTGCAGCCAGCACTGCAAAGTGGCACGAGAATGGTTGTGGTAGCATCGCGTAGCCAGATGATGGCCCTCCACGAAAGATGAAGCCGTTGGGCACGAAAAGTGCGTCGCACTTTGCATCGTGCTTGGGGTTGAGCGGATAGAAGTATGTTTTCTGCTCACCACACTTGGGATCGATTTGAAAGGCAAGCGAAGAACAACGACAAAGCGATTCCTCCTGTGCAGCACAGCCACCTCTGTATCCTCCGCCTGGGTGAGATGCGTTCGCCGCGTCGAAAATCATCGCAGGAGAATTGTACTTGATGTACAGCTCACGAGCGATATCCAGACAGTCGCCACGCACACAGCGCACATTGAGTGGCTTTTTGTTGTTGAGTACGGGTTGATTCTGGGCCACACCAGCGAATGCCGCTGAAGATGCAGCTGCTGTTGTGACACATTTGGCTTGCTGGAATTGTTCTTGGATGAGTCCTTGTTGGTGTGTTTGGTCCTTCAGAAAGTAGGGAATGCACTTAAAGTCGATTGGTGGCAACTTCACTACGTTTGTCTTGTTGTTCTTGTACGGCCAGTACCATCCCTTCTTCAGAATTTCCTCGGTAAAATTCCACACATGAGTGCGATAACGACGACCCATTTCGCGTGATGTCGGTTCAGATAGTGGAAATTGCGTAAAGGATGTCGCTGTGGGGTGAAACTTGGAGGGAAGCATGTTTTGTGCGTTTTTGTGTTTTTTGTTTTGTGTTTTTATGTCAATAAAGTACAAAAACTGTAACTTTGTTAGCGTTTGTTGTTATGTAAAATTTACAATGAACATATCAAATGTTTACGAAATTTCAATTTTTTACCAATGCGATTTGAAATTTTATCCAGAATTATACATACATATAAATTTAATATTTGTACACATATAATATAATGAGTTGTTGTAACAAAATCAAACAAGTATCATCAATCAATGATGATGACAAGCTTGTAATTCATGTCAAAAAAATATATGATTTTACAGACTTGTTACAATCTAAATATTGGAGCTTATGTCCGCATGGTGGAACAGTTGCGTTTTTAGATGAGAAAACATTGTTTATATCCAATGCAAATTCTACATACAAATCGCCACAAAAAGCATGTTTATGTATTAAAGAAAAAGGAACTTTGAGATTTAAATATGAATTTACTGTTTTGGCACAACCTTGCAATGATGAAGTGGAATTTTTTTATTCAATCAACAAAAAAAAGGTACTTATTGCTGATTCAAACGCAACTGGCGAATGTGTGGTATCTGATTTATCACCATGTGATGAATTTTGTTTTAAATTAGATTCTGGTTGTTGCAATAGTTGCAATGTTGAAGTAAAAATCACAGATGTATCTTACGAGTTTAGATGTTCAGCACCAAAAGAAATTAAATGGGGTGATGTAAAGTATACGGGTTCTGGTGGATCAATCGTTATACCTCCTGGACCTCCCGGAGATAATTTGATATCATTTGATCCAAATGCTGGTCCAAGTGGTACATTTTATATTGTTGGTGATTTAAATGTTGGTGGTGTAATTGATCCGACAGGACTATCCCTTGTACCACAAACATCAAAACCATCTGGTGTCACAGGCCCGCCTGGTGATATGTTATGGGTTCGATCATCAGATCATAAATTAATGCTTGAAAACAATGTTGTTGGTCCATTTCCACTCGGTACAGGTAATACTGCATCTGGCTTATATTCGTTTGTTGGTGCTGGACAAAATAACAGAGCCAGTGGTACAGTATCATTTGTCGGTGGCGGTTCTGGAAATACAGCATCAGGGGTACAATCATTTATTGGTGGAGGTGCAAATAATATTGCAAGTGGAGGGTCATCGTTTGTTAGTGGAGGAGAAATTAATACAGCCAGTGGAAATCAATCATCAGTTATTGGAGGCTTAAATAATGGTGCATCAGGATCATACTCGTTTGTTGGAGGAGGACGCCAAAATACAGCATCAGAATCATGCTCGTTTGTTGGAGGAGGACGCCAAAATACAGCATTAAAGATCAATTCATTTGTGGGAGGAGGTCAAACAAATACAGCTGGAGGGACTGCATCGTTTATTGGAGGAGGACAACAAAATACAGCATCAAATACCTATTCATATGTTGGAGGCGGGTTCATAAATACAGCATCAGGAAACAATTCGTTTGTTGGAGGAGGTGCTGTAAATACAGCATCGGGATTCAGTTCGTTTGTTGGAGGAGGACAACAAAATACAGCAGGTGGAACGGTATCATTTGTAGGAGGAGGTTCTGGTAACACGGCAAGCGGTATTTGTTCGGTAGCATTGGGCTATAAAGCAAACGCAAATGCCGATAATACATTTGTATTTAGCGGAAAAACGGCAGGCATAACGGCAGGAGGTACTGCTGGTTCATTTATCGTTGCATGTCCAGGTGGGGCAATGTTTCATACAGATAGTTTTAAAGTCACAAAATCAGATACAACTGTTGTTGATTTACTGGTTGGTGGAGGTGGAGGAACAACAGGTCCAACTGGTATGACTGGCCCAACCGGACTACAAGGTATTCAAGGACCAACTGGTGCGCAAGGCGCTCAAGGTATTCAAGGACCAACTGGTGCGCAAGGCGCTCAAGGTATTCAAGGACTAACTGGCACACAAGGTATTCAAGGACCAACTGGAGCACAAGGAGATCAAGGTATCCAAGGACCAACTGGCACACAAGGCGATCAAGGTATCCAAGGTCCAACTGGTGCACAAGGCGATCAAGGTATTCAAGGTCCAACTGGTGCACAAGGCGATCAAGGTATTCAAGGTCCAACCGGAGCACAAGGCGATCAAGGTATTCAAGGACCAACCGGAGCACAAGGCGATCAAGGTATCCAAGGTTCAACTGGAGCACAAGGTATTCAAGGACCAACCGGAGCACAAGGCGATCAAGGTATTCAAGGTCCAACTGGAGCACAAGGCGATCAAGGTATCCAAGGTCCAACTGGTGCACAAGGAGATCAAGGTATCCAAGGACCAACTGGCACACAAGGCGATCAAGGTA
>CAZKPY010000061.1:0-3266 GCA_964554815.1 uncultured Candidatus Saccharibacteria bacterium
GTATCTTCTTCAGCAAGATAATAAGGATTTTTTATATTCAACAAAACAGGCAGCATATATTTATAAACTGTTTCATGATTCTCAGTTTTCCCATATGCAGAATATTTGTCCCCAAAATAAAACCCATAATGTTCATAATTTTCTATTCCTGAATAATCTCTGGTCTTCCCTTTATCAAAGAAATCGAATTTATCCTTACTCCCATGATAAAGAATATCTTTTATCTTACTTTCTGGGAAGATAGTTTCTAGATATCTAGAATATTGCTCCGGCGTACCGAAACTGGCCAGTTCGGGATTTTGCTCAAATACAAAGTTAATTTCCTGTTTTCTGGATGTCTGTTCAGGAATTTTTTCGTAATGCTTATTGTTTACAATTCCGTGTGTGAAATTTTCCATATAAATTATATACCATATATTTATACATATTCAAATAATTTACAACAAAAAATCTCCGACATAAATGCCGGAGACGGTGATATTAACTTTTTAGAACAGTTATCCCAATATTTTGTGAAGCCCATATATAAACATCAGCATATCTGCTATTGCAAATAAAGTAGCAAACCAAGTTAGTGTAGAGATTTTTGTTTTATCTGTACGACTTGATCCGAAACCAAACGCTGATGTAAATAGAAGACCGTAGACCATCATGCCCATGATTGGATGACCATGACCACTGTTTGAAATTACAACTACGAGTATTAACGTAGCTATAAAAATCAGTGCATTTACTAACATAAGGAACTTTCTCATAGATTTGCTTTTACAGTGAATGAAATACCATGATCGGCAAATAATTTATCCCATACCAGCATGGCGTTATTGAACTTTGCGTCCGTAACTTCATTTTGTGGCTGGAATAGAATTATCACTTCCATGTTTTTTGAACCATTTGGCAACGTGCTTACTTTACTCAATTTTTCAATCACGCTCGAAACTGAATTCGGCGTAATGTGATAAAAGTCACCATCACTGGAAAATTCAATCATGTCAGACATGATTATCAGAACCTTGTGATCAGCATTACTTTTATTGAATTGATTAAGTTCACGGCAAACAGAGCGGTAAATTGTCGATGACTCAGTGCCTGTTGAAGGAGCAAGGAAATATTTATACGCACTATCTAGTGACCGTACAAACTTTTCGCGAGCTCTTTTTTTCTGCAAGCGCGTAGCATCGTCATCTTCTGCAAAAATCTCAATGGTCTTTTCCTGATTTAGTGAAACATTATTGATATGAACAAAGTGAATTGAACCTTCCTGATGTTTTTGAGTATCAGGATTAAGCAATTTCCACAGCTCATCTTGCGGTAACATGGAAGACCTGTCACCAGATTCTTCCGTATTATCAATCATAATGGTAATTTCCGAACGATACGGTTTTGTATCGTGATTCGTACATGCAGAGAATATCATCAGCATGCACATCATGGTGTTACGCAGGAATTTCATCTTTGATTCTTTTTACAAGTTCCAAATATTGTTCCTCCAACGTTCCATAGATTTCACCTGCATCAGGATTGGATTCTTTTAACAAAGATTCCTTAACACGTCTAAGCCATTTACGAGTATTCCCAATTTCCACCTCAATGAAATGTGGCTGCATGGCAAGAATTTTTTGACCTTCCTCTACTTCTTGATACTTTTGAAGCCAGTTCTCTACATGCATACAACTTTTTTTGAAATGCTCAATACTTAAATCAGATCGAAAATAAGTTTCCTTTTCAGGTGTATCTTTATTTTCTATATCAATTTTTGGTTCCTTTTCTTTAGTGATCGGAACAATTTCAGCATTTTCAATTAAAGAGCTTCTTCTTTGAACCATACGTTCTTGCTCTTCCCAGACTTTAGATTCGTCTTCAAGTTTTCTTGAGTGCTCATCATCAAGTATGGAAATCTTTGATTCCAGTTCTGTAATCTGATTTTGCGTTTTCTCATATTCAGCATATTTTGCCTTGTATGATTTTTCCGCTTCAGTATTACGAGCAGAACTAGTGTGCAGAAACGATGCGGTCACTCCAACAAAGAAAATGATACCTGTAACGATAGTTTGCAAAACTGGAGATAATGCATCATGTCCACTCATTTCTGTAAGATATGTGAACCGAAGTCCAGATAAAATATACAGAGCAAGAATGGACCCAATAATAAGCACAAATGCCAGTACTGCCATGTATGTTTGCTTTGCGGCAATACTGCGTTTCAACGTATAACCTGAAAGATGGGCCAATATCGCCATTACCATACCAAATGCAAAAGCAATCCAGTACGTTAGATTTTGACTCAATTCAAAGGTTTCAAATGCGGCGCTGTTCAGCGGCCATTCAGAAAATCCAACCATTAATAACGCGATAACCAAAATGATTGTCGGCCATAATGAATGTTTGTTTTGAAGATGAGGCGTTCCATACACGTCCTGACTGATCGCCATGAGTGTGGATTCTTGGTTACCTCTTTTTTCTTTTAATGCCTCGAGTTGTTGCTCTAACGGCTGTCTTCTTGTTTGATATGACTGCGTTAATACAGCCAGCATGTTTGTTTTCATTTCTTAACTATTTTCCTGTTTTTGTACAACCTGTACCGGTAAAAGGACCTTGGGAAAGATTTTGATTCCGTATGGCGTTCAGGATGTTTCTTTACTCATCCCATATCTACTAATTTGTGGAAGTAGAGCAACCTTTTTTCATTATGCTAAAGTAGAAATCTTCACACTTTTATCTTGCGGATAAACAATCGCAAAATGTGTGTAATTACATTCACTTGAACATACGAATTCATTGGGAACATTTTTCCCATCATCGAAAGCTCTAATAGCATCTCCAACTGTTTCCATACCTTCAAGAGGTATTTTAACCATGCCTGATGTGACACTCCAAAGTACGATTTCACAAGTACCATCTAAAATGGTCCTCATATCAAATCGTTCCGTACCAGGAAGCACATGGACATTTTCATAGCCTCGGCGATCTTCATAATAAAGTGCCAATGCCAATTTTCCAGCCTGAGCTGCGTTTCTTCTTTCGAGATTAAACTTTTCTCTTTTCATTTGACAATGAATTTCTTACTTGAGCATCCGTTTGACGAGATACCCCTTATTTGTTCGGCAAAGCAAGAAGCCGAGAGATTTTGATTCCGTATGGCGTTCTGGGTGTTTCTCAACTCACCCTATATCTACTAATTTATGGAAGTAGTACAACCTTATATATTATATCACATATAATATATAAGTCAATGAACTAAGTATATAAAATACCCCGATAAATGG
>CAZKPY010000061.1:3276-4023 GCA_964554815.1 uncultured Candidatus Saccharibacteria bacterium
TACTTAGTTTGCCAAAGCATTTTCTTCTATAATATGATTTTTTAGACTATCAATCACCATTTGAGACATCTTAGTCTTTTCAGCGTCCGAATAGCCAGAATCCTTGATCAATTCGTCCATCATCCTTGAGATAGTATAAAATGATTCTTTCGTAATTTTATTAAAACTACTGTTTGTTAAACTGTCTTGATATCCTCCCTTACCGACAGAAATGTATCTTTCTGAATCAAAAGAAACTACTGAATCCCCACCAGATCCTGATTGATCAGTATAGACTTTTTCAATGGTAGTAATCTCCTTTTTATTTTCAGGTCCAAATCCTTCATGCTGAACATAAGTAACAATTGGATTATCTTTTAGTAACTCAGAAAATTTCTCAGTCAAATGAGCCATTTTATTTTCATAATTTTTATATTCAGTATTTTTCTTCTCACGATCGGTCAAAGCTGAATCTTTAGGATTTTCTAGTCCAGTAAATTTCATGTTCATAGGAGATTTTGATTGATTAATAAAACAATTACAATATACACCCTGGTCATTGAATTTGTCAAATCGACAAAAACCTATAATCCCTAATGGCATGCGTCCATCTTTTTAATTAACGCGCTCAAGATGCGTTGATATGCTATAATAAAAGCATTAATTCTAACCTTACCGGGCAATGACCCAAAAGGTTTCTAGCTCGAGGACGCCAGCATGAGAACTATAAAAGTATCAATTGGAAAACAAGAATTGAATCTCTATGAT
>CAZKPY010000062.1:0-4019 GCA_964554815.1 uncultured Candidatus Saccharibacteria bacterium
ACTGCGTGGTTCGCGGAATCGGACTTGCACTCGACCATCTCGACCAATATAACCGAGCACTTATATCAAAGCCGTTTTAATGCGGTTTTTGTTTTGATGTGTTATTATAATGTTATATATGCAAACAAAATTTCAAAAAATTATCAAGTCTTTCGTGATTATACTATCGTGGCTCGTTCCGCTTCTATCAATTGTCACTGTGATACTTGCGATCAAGAACGGGTTCCTGAGCAATTTTCAATCAGACGCTAATATGGTAGTTGTCATCATTGCGCTCTTGATAATTTTTGGAATTCCATACCTTCTCCGAATGATTGTAGTAAAATTGTATCAAAATCAAAAGACAATATTTTTTTACTTCATGTCTGTCTTATCAATAATAATTCTCGGATGGATATTATTTCTTATATCAACGACCCTTGAAAAAGCGACACATATCTACGGAAAACAACCCTCATGTAAGTCTGGATATATAGCAGTCGGCCAAGGCTTCAATGGTGCCGGATTTACGAGCTGGAAGTGCGAGAAGGTATCTGCCGACGCGGGAAAGGTTTGCACTGCTGATGCCGATTGCGAGTATAATTGCGTTTCATCAGGAATTGAACAACTTCAGACGCTCTGTCCGTCATTAGATATTACCCAAGGTGGTTACTGCAAGGGACTTTCGGGAATTTGTTCGACGACCAAGGCTGATAGTGGAACCATTTATAAAAAAGATTACATAAGTGCGATTCATTTCATATATTAAGACCTTACTGGTCTTTTTTTTGTAAAGTTGGAAAATAATGTATAATCAGGTCATGAATCCAACTCAAAATTTTTCTCACCACGCATATCTCTGCCGAGGAAGTCGTGAGCAAATACTCGTTGATTTGCAAGATTTTTTCAGCGAGTCAGAAATTCCATCGCAGATTTATTATCATTATGAAAAACTTGGCATCGACGAAATGCGCGAAGTCTCCGAGATGATCCACGAAGTAACTGGGGGACGCGTGTTGGTTATTTCAGCTGATAAATTTACACCCGAGGCACAGCAGGGATTTTTGAAAGTCCTCGAGGAACCAGCTGAAGGCTTGAAAATATTTCTCATTATTCCGGCTCATATTCAGATTCTCGAGACATTGTTGTCACGAGTGATCGAATTGAAATTTCCATCGTCAGTGCACAAGAGTTTTCTCTCGATCAAGGATTTTCTCTTTTCAAATCATATAACACGACTTGATAAAATTGAGTCATACATTAAATCTCGTGAGGAATCATTATCACAGCTCGAGGTCATGCAATTTATCGACGCTGTAGAATCAGGTCTCTATATTTTATTTCAGAAAAAGCGCAGTGAATTTTATGCAGAATCTTTCCAGGCAGTTCGTGATGCACGCGGATGGGCAGGGAAAACCGGTTTTCCATTGAAAAACATTGTAGAATATCTCGCGATGACATTACCAGATTTTTCACAGAAGAAATAAAAAAAGCCCAATACAGGCTTTACGTATCCTTTCTTTCATAATGTCTGTAGATTGCGAAAACTAACAATAGCAATGCTCCGCTTGCAACTATAATTTTTTCTGGATATTTATCAATAGAAATATCGGTTGGAATTTCATTTATTGAGTTATCGATATTGTCTATAACACCATGAAAAGCGTAGATAAGTATTGCTATTAATAATAATACCACTACTAGATAAAGTTTTTCTTTCATCGTTATCGTTTTTTTAATATATAGCACAATAGTTATTCTTGTCAAAGAATTATATATTTGACTGTTTGGTACTTTTATGCTATATTTTATTTAGAATAAATTATATAAATGAATAGAGTTATTTCATTCGAGCGGATTTTAGAAATCCTGACCGAAACAAGAAAAAAGTTCAACAGTATTGAGTCGTATTTTTTACTTGATGTTGAAACAGAAGGTTTTACCGTATATCGACTTCATCACCATTGGGCAAAGAAACTTTTTAATGTAAATGCGGATGAAGTTCGTATTGAAATCGTAGAAGTTAAAGAATTTGGAATACCACATCTGCACAAATTTGCAGAAGCCGGATTTATGTTTCTGGGAAAGTCTACAGGTTTTGAAAAACCAAAAGGATCGTTACTTCTTGGTTCTTGGAATGAGAACGGTGTTTCTACTTTAGAAAAGTTTATAATCAAGGAAAATTTAATCGTAAAAGTTCCTCCACTATTAGTTCATGGACTTCAGGTTAAAGGTTCTGTTTGGTTTTTAGGGGTTCATACTCCATTGATACATGAGAATAATGATTTTGAAGTTGTTGAATATGTTGTTTCTAAAAATAAACCAAAGAAATACGTTTTAAGTTAAAGCCCTCGGGCTTTTTTTATTTAGAATAGTAATGTGTTACTATAATTATTATGAACTACATCGCAACCATCGAAATACCAAAAAACTCTGATCGTAGAATTCACAAGGGAAATCAACCGCATAATATGGGAATTTTTGAAGATTTCGGTCTAATCAGTGAAAAGATTACTGCAAACGGCGGACGGATGCCACTGGCGTATGGATTTATTGAGGAAACTCATAACCCAGGTGAAAATGATGAAATTGATGTTATGGTTTTCTCTGAACATGAATTCAAGACAGAAGATTCAGTAGAGGTTATTCCATTTGCAATAATGATTCGTTCTGATGGTGATCATAAAATTCTGGCTCATGATAATACGACACAGCTAAACTCTTGGGATGATGTTCCTGCGGATATGCAGAAAACTCTCATAGAATTTAATGGATTCAAATTACCGATTGTAGAGGTAAAAAGTAAACAAGAAACAATTTTGTATTTGGATAATAACATGCTAAAATAACCCCATATGGCATATCAATTTACTGACACAAAGGCAGAATTTTCAAAAATCGAGGAATGGTTAAAAACTCAATATACTCAGATTTCAACTGGACGAGCAAACCCAGTTCTCTTGGATTCTGTGATGGTGGAATCATATGGAACATTTCAGCCGATTAAAAGTATTGCATCAATCACGATCGAGGAAGCTCGTGTACTACGCATTTCTCCTTGGGATAAAAATGTGGTGAAAGATATCGAACGAGCTATTACTGATTCAGGACTACCATTATCAGTGGTTTCAGATGGAAACGGTCTACGTGCGATCATTCCACAGCTGACAGAAGAATCTAAAAAAACAATCGTAAAACTGGTCAAGGAAAAACTCGAGGAAGCTCGTGTATCAGTGCGACTGGAACGACAGCGGGTAGAAAAAGATATCGAAGCAACAGAGAAAGAGGGAAATTTCAGTGAAGATGATAAATTCCGCGCAAAAGAGGAGTTACAGAAACTTGTAAACGATGTTAATAATCGACTCGAGGAAGCTTTCAATAAAAAGGAAGCTGACATCATGACTGTTTAACCTATGACTATAATTCTTTTCTTAATAATTCTCGGCGTACTCGTCTTTGTCCATGAACTTGGGCATTTTGCGGTTGCAAAATTTTTTGGAATTCGAGTGGACGAATTCGGAATGGGGTTTCCACCTCGCGCAAAAAAACTATTCTCACGAAACGGAACTGATTATACGTTGAACTGGATTCCATTCGGAGGATTTGTAAAAATTTACGGAGAGGATTCACTGGTAGATGGGAAAAATGATCCAGATTACAACCGCAGTATGGTTGCGAAAAAATGGTGGCAACAGATTCTGGTATTAGTGGCTGGTGTTACAATGAACTTGTTGTTAGCATGGGCATTATTCTCGGTTGCGTTTATGATCGGCGCGCCGACTGCTACATCAGGAGTCGACAATCCAGAGAAAATTATTAATCCACAATTAACGGTACTGCAGGTAATGCCGAAATCACCTGCTGAAACTGCAGGATTGGTTGCGGGTGATCGGGTAATAAAACTCGAATCATTAGATACCACAATTACTGGCGAGGATTTAACCTCATATAAATTCACTGCAGCGGTTCGTGCAATGCCGGATAATACTCCGATTCATTTAGTAATAGAAAAAACAGATAAACCACAATCAGATTTATTA
>CAZKPY010000063.1:0-3972 GCA_964554815.1 uncultured Candidatus Saccharibacteria bacterium
GAGTAATGAATTCGGGTAAATTGTCAGAGTATTTCGTATACAATTCAGATAGTTTGTTTTGTAAAAACCGCATGAATTCATTGTAGACTAATTAATGAAACTCAACAAATATAATAAAAACCACATAATGTGGTTTTTATTATAGATTCATCATTTCTTTGCAAGTTTTTGCCGCGGGATTAGCCATGAGACGATCCAGTTCGATTGGTTTACCTGATTTTTCACAGATACCGTATTTACCTGACTTTATTTTCTCCAACGCAATCGTAACATCTTCATAACGACGCTCCAATTCTGTTAGTCGCGCAGATCGAGATTCGAAATCCTCTACATAATCAGCCTGATCAGTATAGTCAGATTCTGCGTCACCATCTGTCTGTGCGGGGACAGCTTGCCAGTCGCCTGTTGTAGGGTTTTGGGTTCCAATTTCAGATAATTCTGCATGTAAAACACCTTGCTCTGATTCCAGCAATGCCTGTAATTCCGCCATAGTTTTTTTATCGATATGTTTCATTGCGGCAGAGTATAGCATAGTCATATATTTTGTCACGAGCTTGATTATCGTCCAATAATTCGGCGTAATATAGGATCTGCAACTATTGGATTAGGAGTAATTAACAAGGTTTTGTCATTTAAAAATGCATAACTGACCACTTGGTCTGCGTTATTTTTTCCTGAACGAACAGGTAGATTATTCACAATACTGTCAGTAAATTCTGCTGATTCAGGTTTTAGTAATGTATCAGCTGAATAATCTTTTGAAAATAACTGTAGTGTTCCATTGATCATGTCTGGTTCCCAGGTACTCATGATTGAGTGAATGGTGTCATAACCATCGAATCTGACCAAGAGGAATGGAATCTTACCTTGATCAGACCCTTGATAAAATCCATAAATAAAATTTTCCGTTTTTCCAGCGAATCCGAGTGGAAATTTTAATTCGAGTTTTTGTGCAAACATTTCAAAATTTGTTGGCTGTTCAGATGCTATTGGAACAATACTCTGGAATGTTTTTGCAGGGATTTCCTTTCCTTGTAATTCTTTTAATTGACCCAATAATACAAAACGCTGATCATTAGTAATGTCGAGCAAATCTATTGTTTCGGTATTCATTAACGTATTGGTGAATTGTTTTTTTTCAACACGCGCAGGAACGCGCTGTGATTTTGTATTCATTGATGCATAAAAAAATAATCCAAGTCCAACAGCCACGAGCAATAGTGTTCCTATTATGTAGGCAATATTTTTTATATTTGTAGGGCTTTTTTCTTTTTCAATTTTTTCTTTATGTCGAGCTTCAGATAGTAGTTCTGAAATTACTGCGCCTTGATAACCTGCAACACTGGCTGCAACATCGCCATCATACGTAACCATTCCAGGAACAGTTGATTCTGCGACTGCTTTTTTCTGCTGAGTTTCCTGATTTACTATTGCTGCTAAATGTTGATCTTTGTCTTCTTGTTCAAATTTTTGAAAAATAGTTTGTAATACCTGAATTAACTCTGGCTCTGCAGATTCATAAAAATGCTCAGACCCAGACAGTGGAAAACCTTTTCCTGGTAATAATTCTGACAATTGCTTCGATAATTGCGGGTTTACAAACGGATCCTGCGCATTATAGATATGAAAAATTGTTTTCGTTTTTGTTTGTAACATTTTCCAATCCAATGGAGTTTCTAAAAACGTGTCAGCAATCGGTGCATAGACTTTATGTGCTGGTGACTCACCTGTTCCTGCGATGATGATACTGGATCTTACAGGTGTTTGGACTTGTTCCAGAATTTTAAATAATAACAACGAGCTAATTCCATGAGTGATAAAAATAGTGTCACCATTAATAGTATCTTTGTATTGCTCCATTACCTTGATCCAATACGAATATCCCTGCATTGATCCAGCAGATAATTCAGGTGTGATTAATTGATAGTCAGACGGAATAATTGATTTGATGGACTCATACCAATAATCAGTTGGGTTTGCGAATGCGTCGTGGAGCAATAATACAGTTTTCATTCTGTAATTGTATCATAATTACAGTACAAAATAAAAAACCACCCATAATTTAATGAATGGTTTTTTATTGAGATTTTATTTCAAACCTACTTTTTTCAAGATTACCTCGTATGCGTCGTAATCTTTTTTCTTTAGATATCCGAGCAATTTTCGTCGCTCTGAAACCATAATGACCAGACCACGTCGTGAGTGAGTATCTTTCTTGTGCAGCTGTAAATGAGCTGTTAATTGATTGATTTGCTCACTCAATAGAGCAATTTGAACCTCGGGCGAACCGCTATCAGTAGCCGTTTTGCCATGAGTTTTGATAATTTTCGCTTTTGATTCTTTGGTTAACATGGGTGTAATATAGCATATTCTGCGAAATAATGCAAGTCTGCATGCTATGTCGCACAATATCTGGTATAATATCCCAAGAAACTCCAGTCAATTCAATATTCATGCCCTGCGGGACGCAAGCACCCTCACGTCCGTCCAAAGCGGACTGCGGGTTCGGTCCTCGATCATGAATATCGAATTGCCTTTCGTTTTATTTTATGGAAATAAACCAAGCAAAACGCCAATTTTTAGAATATGTCGAGATCGAACGAGGTCGTGCGCTTAACACCGTCCGCAATTATGAACATTATTTAGATGTTTTCTTCAAGTTCGGCAAGATTACCCATACTGCAGATATTAATGAAGATATTCTGCGTGAATTTCGTTTACATTTAAACCGATCAAAAGGTGTAAAAATCAAAGGTCAATCACAAGGTACGATGAAAAAATCGAGTCAGAATTATTATTTGATTGCCCTACGGTCATTTCTGAAATATTTACGAAAACGCGGAGTGACCGCAATGATGCCGGACGTGATCGAACTTGCAAAAACTGGTTCGCGCGATATTGACCCCCTCTCTGGTGATGAACTGAAACGGTTTTTAAATGCACCACTGACAAAAAACTTGAACAAGGAAAACAAAACAGAAACACCAGATGAAATACTTGCTCGATTACGTGATCATGCGATTCTCGAATTGTTTTTTTCAACAGGACTGCGTCTCTCTGAATTATGTTCATTGAACCGAGATTTGGATTTATCAAAAGACGAATTTTCGATTCGTGGAAAAGGTGACAAGGTTCGCGTTGTATTCATTTCTGATAATGCACGGAAAGCTTTGCAGGAATATTTAAAAGCTCGAAAAGATTTTGCAGAACCATTGTTTGCAGGTATGTCATTTAAAAAATCTACCGATGCGCGTCTGACACCGAAATCAATTCAACGTATCGTGAAACAATATGCAACGATCGCAGGAATTTCAAAACGTGTAACACCGCACGTTCTGCGCCACAGCTTTGCAACTGATCTACTATCCAACGGTGCGGATATTCGATCGGTACAGGTGATGCTCGGCCATGCGAACATTGCAACGACTCAGGTCTATACCCATGTCACTGATAAGCAATTGCGCGATGTCCATAAGAAGTTTCATGGGAAATAAAAAAGAGGAAGACTTGACATTACATATTAATGTGATATAATACTCTTAGTTGGATTTGAATGGTTTTTAAGGTTTCTTTCAGGGATTCTTGATAACCATTTAAATTTAACTATATGAACACACGTACTTTGAAATTCGTCTTATCTATTTTCTTCGCTGTTATGGCTTTTGTAATGTTGTATTATGCACACGTTTGCACTAATCCAATAGATCAATCTGCAGCGATTATGGCTATGTTTTTCTGTTTTGCCTTATTTGGTGGACTAAACTACATCTCTCTTATGATGTATCCCGGTGCTATAGCCGGAGCAGTATTTTTTACTGTGTTTATATGTCAATCATCAGGTATAGCACATCCGTTAAACGAGCTATGGCAATGGATAAGCCAAAATATATCCTAAGGTCATTTGGGCGAACCTAATAAAAACTCGCCCTCCAACTTTCAGTGCTTGAATATATTGAGTTTTGAAAATTGGAA
>CAZKPY010000064.1:0-3902 GCA_964554815.1 uncultured Candidatus Saccharibacteria bacterium
ATATTACCAGTTAATCCATTTAATCCTGACCCACGAAAGCTAAGGTTTAGATTTCGCCAGTTTTGTTCGCGCAAATTTACCAACTGTCCCTTGAAACTGAAACCAAAACCAGATGTGATTGTCATTAAAAAATGACTACCTGCAGGAGATTTCGACAAAGAATCATAGTACACCTGATTAAACATTTGAAATTGTTTCAAGTCACGAAAATAATCATAGGGAGCGTACAATCGCTTTTTTGAGATTTGTTCTTTCCTTAATTTTACAAGACTATCTCCATAGGCGATTGCGTTTTGTGGTGTTATTTCTAATGTTGCAATCTCTGCAGCAGTGAAGCCACCAATTCCATCTATTTTAGGGTTTCGTGGTTTATCATTTTGTTGGAAAATTACAAAAAATCCTGTTGTCCATACGAAACCAACAGGAATCAACAGATGACGAATCACCCAGATTAATGTTGTTTTCATACGTTTGTTTTTGTTTATTTACAAGGAATATTCCTTTGCCTGCACAATATCATCGAATCCACAGACAGTCAATTACTGAAAATTAGTACGATTTGACACTTCTATAATTTTCAGTAGAGTGTTGATAAAATTCAAACAAACAAAAATTAAATAAAGCTTATGAAAAATGTATCACCTTTAAAAGTAATTTTATTTACATTACTTGTTTTACCAACCGCTGGTTTGTTGTTTAAGTTGGGATTAACAGTACATTCTCCCGCTCTAATAATTGTCTTTATATTAACCGCTACGGTGCAATTAGTTCCTGAGCGCTCACCAGATGCACGTGGAATTACGCAAATAATTGCATTCACAGTCTTGTTATTTATTGGGATAATAACATTGTTCTATATTCCTGATGGATTAAGTCTCACATTAAAGCCATGGCTCGGTGTGAAGTTATTAATATTTGCGACTATGTATGGATTTGGCCAGTGGTTGATTTTTTCGGCCTCAATTGATGATAGTTATGGAAAAGGAGAAATCATTGTAGTTGGATTTGTAGTTAGTATTATTTTTCTCTGCATTACACAGATCATTTTAGAAACACTAGCAGTAGTTTAATTTATTGCACAAAAAACAAACAACTCTCCATCGCGGAGAGATTTTTATACAGATTTTTGCGTAGATTTTTTACGCTCTAATTTATTGAACAGTTTTGGTAGGACAAAGATGACTACTAGTAATCCCAACACTGCACCGGTGAGCATAATTTTCCCACCGAATTCATCTACGAGATCTTCGACATGTTTTCCGAGTAATTTACCAGCAAATACTAATCCACCACTCCAGATAATTGCAGATCCCAGCACAATAGGCATAAAAACACGTGGAGGGATTTTTAATAACCCTGCTGCAGCTGATGTATAGCCACGTACATAGGGAATCATGCGTCCGAGAAAAATCCCCATTTTCCCACGCTCTGATATTTTTCGTTGCCATGATTCAATACGATCTACAGGTAACCATTTTGGACGCTTGGTAGCGATGAGATGTCCGAATATATAAAATATTCCATAGAGAACTGATGTTCCAATAAAGTCAGCTAATATTACTAATGCAATAACCTTGATAGCTGAAAAATGTCCAACTGATGCTAAATAGCCCGCAAACAGTAATATAATTTCGTTGGGTACAGGGTTTGGTATTCCAATTTCTTGTAAAAAAACCAAGAGAAAAATAACAGGGTATCCATGTGCTAAAATGTAGGCGATGAGTGTCTCGGGCATATTAGTAATATAATAGCATAATAAGTAGTCAATGTTGCGACATACTGCACGAGTTTGGGCAAGATAGCTTTTTAGAACTAATTTGCTATAGTCATAGCATGATAGGTTCATCCAAAGAACAATTTCCTAAGAGAGCTCCTCAATCAACGTCTCCTGAAGCAGGTAAAACACCTGAAAAAAAGGAACAAATGAATGAAACTCTGAAACTCGTCGGCCTCTACCCGAACAAGGCGTTTTTCGAAGACGCTTCTGGAAGATCTTGGTTTTTTAATGCAGACGAAGGAACGTTCAAAGAGGCGGAACTCCTCGATCAGAATATGACTCATGTACAGTTTGATACACCGGAATTACCTTTTGATCAGAGTGAATTCAAAAATAAAAAAGAGGCATTGGAATATGTAAAAATGAGTTCGTTTAAAAATTTCATTCCAAAAGGAATTGCAGATTTTACCTATGAACTATCACACACCTCAGCTGACATGAAACCTGTTTTTACAGAAATGTTGGCAGATTATAAAAACATCCAATTATTATTAGATGAAGCAGCTGTACAATCGAACCCTGAAGAGAAAAAGAGAATTGAACAAGATGCATTAGCGCTATTCGAAGAGAAATACGGAACTAATGCAATTGCAGAATAAAATAAAAACCACAGACGTGGTTTTTATTTTAAAAGCATCTTTTCTACGACACCTCCATTTTCCTTTATATATTTTCTAATTTGATGTTTTGCGAATGTTGTTTTACACATGTCGATCCATTTACGATTTGGTCGATTTTTTTCAGCGACGAGAATCTCAACTATATCACCTCGATAAAGCACTGTATCGATCGAAACCATTTTTGCGTTTACCTTGGCTCCGAAAATGTGGTTACCAATATCAGAATGAATTGCGTAGGCGAAATCGATTACAGTTGCACCCTGCGGTAATTCGATCACGTCACCCTTTGGTGTATAAACGAATACGCGTTCCTCGAAAAAATCCAGTTTTAAATGTTTTAAAAATTCTTCAGGTTTTTCAATCAATTTTTGAGTCTCGAGTAATTCTTTTGTCCAATCAATTTTTTTATTTACCTGCTTTTTTTCTTTATAATGCACGTGTGCTGCGATTCCATATTCTGCCTCATCATGCATTTCCTCGGTTCGAATTTGAATTTCCACGATTCCTCCGATTCCATCGAATACAGTGGTATGTAGAGATTGATAACCGTTAGGTTTTGGGATAGCAATATAATCTTTGAATCGTCCTGGTAACGGTTTATAGAGTCCGTGAATGATTCCTAATGCTTGATAACAATCAGACACATTCGGCACGAGAATTCGCAGGGCTAAAATATCGTAAATCTTACTGATATCGTACTCATTTTTCTTGAGTTTTTGCCACAGACTGTACAAATGTTTTACACGAAAATCCAGACGATTTATTTTTGCTTCCAGAATGTGTAATTCCTCTTTTAATGTCTCAGCAACTTTTTCCAAATGAGGTTCATTGAATGATGTGTAATCTTGTAGAATTGTTTGTACCCGATGATATTCATCGGGATAGGCGAATGGAAATGCATAATCTTCTAATTGTGATTTCATTTTACCCATTCCCAGTCGGTCAGCGAGACGTGCATAAATTTCAAGTGTTTCAATTGCGATCCGTTTTTGTTTATCAGGGCGGACATATTCGAGTGTTGAGACGTTATGTAGTCGATCGGCAAGTTTAATCATTACCACACGAATATCATGGGCGCTCGCGATGAAAAATTTTCGTAGCGATTCCGCATGTCGTTCCACGCCTTGATATTTCAAATGACCGAGTTTCGTAACACCTTCTACCAGTGAAACAATTTCATCACCGAACAGTGTTCGCATCTCTTCCGCGGTGGTTTCGGTATCTTCGAGCACATCATGCATTAATCCGGCTGCAATCGTCATCGGATCCGCATTCATTTCTGCCAGGATTACTGCTGTTTCATATACATGATGGAAATATGGCTCGCCACTGTTTCGTTTTTGGGTTTCGTGCGCGTGCATTGAATACGCATGAGCCTTGCGGATCATGTTTTGTTCATCTGGTGTAGCATCCTCGATCAGTGAGAGGAGATGTTCCGGTGTATAGTTTTCGACTGGATCCATATAAATTCAGTATAGGGATTTTCAGAGAAAAGGGAAGAAAAA
>CAZKPY010000065.1:0-3782 GCA_964554815.1 uncultured Candidatus Saccharibacteria bacterium
GATGGTGATTGTGGTTTCAATGCGTGATTGAGATAGTTAATTTCCTGTTCAGGGACAAGTCCGGAATAACTCGGTAATAATTTTGCAATACCAACCATACTGGCATGACTACGGTGACAATTTGCAAATGCATTTTCAATAAACATATCTCCATAACTCGCGAGTGTTTTTGCCAACTCTGAATCATTTTTCTCTTCACCGGGATTCTGACGGAGATTCTCGAGTAAAATACAATCGCCATTTTGCAATTCTGAAATCGCAGCAGTAACCTCGTCGCCAATTAACTGCGGAACGAATTGCAATCCGAGTTCTGGAATGTTTTCTGAAATAAATTCAGCGACAGGTTGTAAACTTTTTCCTTCGCGACCAATATGGGCAATGACGATAATTTTTGCACCGGCATTTTTCAGCAACATCAGCGTTGGAATGGTTGAATGAATACGAAACGCTTCAGATTCGACAACTTTTCCATCTTCGATTGATACATCGAAATCAGCACGTACTAAAACGCGTTTTCCTGTAAATTCTGATGGACTTGTTTGTGATAGAAAATTCATATTACTTTAATTTCGATGCAATCGTGATCATTTTATTAAATTCTTTTGGATCGAGACTTGCGCGTCCGACTAATAATCCATCAGCTCCCCCTGTTGTTAAAAATTCTTGAGTATTTTCAGAATTACTCGATCCGCCATACAAAACTGGAACTTTGTGAGCAATAGTTTGGTTATTAGTAATCTCAGAAATCGATCGTTTTATTACAGTAGTCATTTCAAAGCATTCCTGTGCCGTCGCTGCGCGTTTCGCACCTGCACCAATAGCCCAGATTGGCTCATACGCAATTACTATTCGATCATAGAATTTCACCGGAACATTTTTCAGACATTCAGTGACTTGTTTTTTTATCTCCTTGAAATGAGTCCCATTATCAATTCGTTTTTTCTCTCCAACACAAATAATTACCGAGAGCGGGTACTGTAGTATTTTTTGTATTTTCTTGTTCACGATTTCATTCGTTTCACCCAACGCTCGTTGTTCTGAATGACCTACGATGACATAGCGCGCTCGTGCATTGAAAATCATTTCAGGTGAAATCTGTCCTGTATATGAACCCGCAGATTCATAAAAACAGTCCTGTGCGCCCAATACGCATGATCTATCGCTGACTACTGATTGTAGTGATTGCAAATATACTGCTGGCGGACACACTACTGTTTCGACTGATTTTGCGTTTTTATGGGCAGTTGTTTGAATTTTCTTGAACCAAGAGAGCGCTGTTTTTCCGTCAGTAGGATTCATTTTCCAATTTGCAACGATTAGTTTTTTCATATAAAACAAGTATACCACCTAAAAATTTTTAAACAAAAAACCGCTTTTGCGGTCTTTGTTTTATGGAAATATAGTTACTTGGTAATTATTGTACGGAGTTCCATTTTGAGTTGCACTAGTAGACTCTGTACAGCTTTCACCCAAATCAGTAATTACTTCATACTTACCAGCAGTAGATCCTGTTCCGGAATAGATTGGGTATGAATTCCCAGCATTATCTGTATAAATTTCATCCCCAAGATTATCACCATCTGAACACATGTCGAATGGTTTTGTAGCAATAACACATTTATTCGGCATTGAGGCTGGAGTACCGTTACTATTTCTTAATTTCTTCAATAAAAATGGTGGTGATTGGAATTTAATATCAGCAGTACATACCCCTGTTGATGTACATCTGTAAGTTTGAACACCACGATTTGATGGATAAGTCGGAGGTTCAAGTGGTACATTACCAGTGTTAGAACAGATACATTGTGTTCCATTCCAGTTTTGTCCTGTTGGACAAGTAGGATCAGGTTCTGGACCTGTCGGACCCCCTGGAGGAACAACACATGTTTGCCCTGCAGGAACAGGTGATGTTCCAGAACTGAATACTACAACACCATTTGCATTTACAGATGCCTTTGCCCATCGTGCGTTCCCTTCTGCATCACTGACTAATACATCGTTCGCATCTGGATCGCCACCTGTTAATTGCACCTGACGAGCAATAATGTTTGCCCGACCGGTTCCCTTTTTAAATTCAAATGCTGCTGCTTTATCATTCGTAAACCGAGTCACGATTGGACATGCCTGGTTAGTTATAAATTCAATCGCATCACGTGGTTTTGCTCGGTCGTGTAAGTCAATTACTAATGGAATTGAATCAGTTTCACCGAATAATGCAGTGTTGAAATCTTGAGTGATTGCACCTGCAGAACCCTTTGTAAACGATTGAGTTCCTGATCCTGTATCATCAGATCCAATTCGCAATACTGATTTATTTCCTGGGAGAAACATACTTTTCTTGAAAATAGAAACCGGTGAAACTAATACCTTTTTAGACCAGATACTACCCTGTTTTTCCTGAACTGTATCACCAGTATGAATTGGCGCAGCAGTGTTCGCTGGTGGATTCACGGTCGGTTCTGACCATGCAAAGACATACGAAACACCCACAGCCAATACTGCGACAACGCTGACTATTCGAAGTGAATTGAGAAATGTTTTCATAAAGTTTACTGTTTTTTAACTTGCATTTGCCAGCTTGCACTACCTGTTGCAGTCCACCCTCCAGGGTTTCCTGCATTAAATCCATATCCTGGACCTCCAGAAAATTGAAGCATGGAGCAGTTTGAACTTGGGCTATATCCTCCTGTTGGAGCAGCTTGTGACAAAGTTCGAACCTGACAATCCAGTGGGAAAATGTTTGCAAGAGGATCAGTACTTGTAGGGTTTAATAGTTTTGAATAGAGACATGTTCCAGGATCAGTATAGTTAATACTTTGGGTAATACCATCAATAGTAACCTTTACACGATATTGAAGTGGTAGTACGCATGATTTCGTTGAATCAGGTTTTACACCAGTACACATAGAATCTGAAACAGTGTTTCCGTTTGAATCTTTACATGCCACGTCACGTGTTTGTATTCCATTTGAATAATTTGCACTTTGAGCTGCAAGCCACGAAGAACATGATTGATTCACTGAACCCCATCCTGGACTTGATGATGGGTAAAAATCTGTCCAATCACTTGGAGCAGCTCCAGAACATGTACTCCAATTTCCATAGTCCCAACCATAAACAGCCTGTGGTGGGTTACAATCAGCATCAGCAACAACTGGGAAACCGGTTTGGTTGTTTATTACCTTTAGTACTCCACCCTGAACGACTAATTTCGCCCAGACAGCATTTCCGTTTGCATCCGAAGCCAATACACTGCCATCCTGTGGTGAACCACCTGATAATTGTAATTGTCGAGCGATCAAATCAGCATGACCTGTATCAGTTGAACCTGATGTGAATTCAAATGCAGATGCGCGATCATTAATAAACGCAGTTGCTGTCGAACATGATGTTTGTCCGGAAATAAAATTAATTGCATTCTGACCTTCTGTTCCATCCTTGGTAACTGTTGCACGACCAGTTACGTCAATCGTCAGAGGAATTGTACTGCCGTTGTTATTGATAGCCCCAGGTGCAACATTTAATCTACTGCCGATGTTGAGCCATGAATCTTTACCTGGCAATAATGTCTTTGTAAAAAATCCTAAATCAGAAACGAGGAATTTTTCAGATAACAGACCTCCTACTTTTGTTTGATTATTAACTGATGTGTTAATCACTGCAGGTACCTGCCCGTTCGGAAATGATCCAGGCGTAAATGCCGAAACACCAGAAACACCCCATCCAATGACGAGGGCAACTGCGATTATTTTTAATGATTCAATAAATGTTTTTTTCATATA
>CAZKPY010000066.1:0-3740 GCA_964554815.1 uncultured Candidatus Saccharibacteria bacterium
TTGGTGATATCCACAATATTTACGAATTCATTTCGATTTTTTTCAGTAACACGATCAGATTCAGTGTCGCCATGAAAAAATACATTCAATGCCTCGGGTCGCAATCGTGCACCATTACAAACCTTACAAACATCGTCATTTTCATTTCCAAACAGATGATATGTTCCGAGCCCATTACATTCAGGACACGCCCCATATGGACTGTTGAATGAAAACAGTCGAGGTTCAATTTCAGGATATGAAAATCCATCATGAGGACATGATAATGTTGCTGACATCAAAAACTCACGATCATTTCGCTGTTCGTCAGTAAATTCATCTGGATTTTCTCCAGGAACAGAAAATAAAATTCGTACCATTCCTTCTGCCTCGACGAGAGCGAGCTCAACAGCTTCAACTAATCGTTCACCTGCACCCTTTGCATCGTCATTAAATTCATGAATCGCAATTTCATCTACGAGAAAATCAATGTCGTGCTTTGAGTTCTTGTCGAGAGTTACTTTCTCGCGAAGGTTTTTCATCGATCCATCGATACGAGCTCGCATGAATCCTTTGCCCAACATATCGTACAACATTTGGTAATATTCACCTTTTCGTCCGCGAACAACCGGTGCCAAAATTTGCACCTGTGTATCATTCCATTCTACACCCATCATGTTTTTCTTGCCCTTGTGACTCGTCTGAAATGTCTTAATCTTTTCATTGATGAAATTCAAAATTTCCTCGTTAGAGAGTTTTTCAATCTTTCGCCCACACTCAATGCAATATGGTTTCCCTACGCGAGCATAAAGCACACGTAAATAATCGTAAATTTCAGTAATCGTCGCAACAGTTGATCGTGGGTTATTCGATCGTGATTTCTGATCAATTGAAATTGCTGGTGAGAGACCTGAAATTTCATCAACATCAGGTTTTGCCATTTGTTTCAAGAATTGTCGCGCATAGGCAGAAAGTGACTCGACATATCGTCGCTGTCCCTCTGCAAAGATCGTGTCGAATGCAAGTGAAGATTTACCAGAACCAGAAAGCCCCGTAATCGCCGTCATGGTATTTCGGGGTATGCATACATCAATGTTTTTAAGATTGTGTGTACGAGCACCCTTGATGATGATATTCTCATCAACACGGTGACCAGCATTGGTTTTCTTTGGAGCCATATGGGCTGTTTATACCATATTTTAGGTAATAATACGAGATTATTGACACGTATCAATAAACCATGCTAAATTAGTGATAACCAAAACAAGCACGTCATGGAGACATTACAAGTCACAAAACAAGACCTGGTATTTAAGAAAGAAAAAGAGGCAGGATATAAGTTTAATATCATAGTTGTTTTGAAAAATCATGACAACAAGACAGTCTGCATAGAGGCACAAAAACCTTACGAAGATTTACCTAGTGCTTTCTCTTTGGAAGAAAAAGAAGGGTTAGAAATAGATGACTATCCTGTATATAGCATTCCGCGTCCTTAAACTTTATAAAAATACCAACCTAAGACCTGTTATTGCAACAGGTCTTAAATAATTATTTCCTCACAATTTCAATACTCTGTTCCCCATACACATACGGTGCAACCTGATATTGTCCGAAATAAATGGTCACGATATCTTTTGTAAACGTAAATACCTGAAAATTCATTTCATTTTTCGGATCAGTTCCATCTAGCATCATCGATTTTGTATTCTCGTCCAGCGTTTTTTGTTCACCTGCCTGTGCGAGTTTCGGTTCGAGCTGTCTACGTGATTCATTTGAAATTGTTTTTAGATAATTCTGATCGTCTGGAAATAACTGTGCGAGTGTAATTTCAGATTTATTTTTTACATCATAATTAAAACTGGTAGTAGTTTCATATCCATGTGCTCCACCTGAAAATCCTGCAATATGTATTAATACACTAATAAATTGATTATTAGATTGGATTATCTCTGTTTTAATTTGATAGGTAAATTGTCCACCCTTTGCAAATTCTTTTTGAAATTCATCTCCCCCTGTTTCTAATCGTGCCTGATAATTATCGTTTGCCTCTTTTTTAAAATCTGTAATTCCTGCTATTATAAAATCAGTAATTTTTTTATTAAATACCGAATCAGCCTGAGAGAATTTCGGATATGTTCCCTCGATACCTAATAAATATGAATCCTCCGCAACTGAAATCATTTCTGGTTGTATTGTTATAGTTCCCGTTGCTGTTTTATCTGTTGCAACAGGTATTTCAGCTGGAGCTTCTGCAGGTTTTTTACGCAACACTAAAAACCCAGCAATAATCACCACAATAATAATTACTATTGAAATCCATGTTTTTTGTTTCATACTATATATAGTATAACAGATAAATAAAAAAGCTCTCTCTGCGAGAACTTTAACTAAGCTGTATCTTATTGTAATTTCGGTAAGTAATTACCATAGGTGTTTTTGAAATACCAACTGCGAATATTAGTAAAATCTGTCTGTTTATCACCTGTAATAAACAGTGGATCACTAATAATCATCATTTTCGATACTGTATTGAACACACCCATAACAATAGGTATTTTCAACTTAACGGCAATATAATAAAAACTGGTACGCCATGACACATTTTTACGTGTACCTTCTGGGGCGAGAATCAAAATGACGTTCTGATTTTTTTCCAAGAAAGCAATAGCTTCGTCGGTATAAGAAAAACCTTTGTTTTTATTATTTCTCTCGATTGGCATAGCGCCCATTTTTAATAAAATATTACCAACAACAGGATAATGCACCGCTTCTTCTTTTAACATGAATTTATATTTTGGTGCTGACTGAATTTTTCCAACAGCCCAACCCAGCGGGATTTCCCATGCTGAACGATGCGGTGCAACAATCATTACATACTGCGGTATATCTGGTAATTTTCCTGATATCTTCCATCCTAATATATGTAGGATAATTCGTGCAATTAATTTTTTCATTATCTTTCTTTTATTTCACTCTATATACTATTTTAAAACACAAATGTCAATATAATAAAAACACCCTCGGGTGTTTTTATTTACTCTGTTGGTCCTGGATCTGAATTATCAGATGATGGTGGTACAGGATCAGGTTCTGGGGTTGGTTCCGGTGTCGGATCACCTGACGAAGGCGTCTCGCATCCAGTTCCGTCACTGTTCAAAACCTGTGGTGCTGTACATTCTACCGGATTATCAGACGGTGTTGGATCTGGTGTCGGTGATGGTGCAGGAGTTGGAATTCCTTGACCATTCAATAATGCATCCAGCTGTGTTCGCGTAATACATGTTTGACCTGCAGAATCTGTTACACAGAGTTCCTCGGTAGAAACTTTCTTGCTAAAGAATTCTGTAATACCATTCGCAGCATTTCCGAACCATGCAATCAATGCATCACGCCATGAATTCGGTTTTTCTACTAACCCAATTTCTGTAACATTTAAATTCATCTCTTGGATCGCCTTGATCATGTATGGAGTCAGTCCGCCATAATTCAATGCAAGTGTCCCATCCATTTGAGTTTTTACAAGTTTCGGGAAAATAGTTTGCACCTCTTGTGCAATTAATCCTGTTGAGAGATCTGTTGAACTACTCTCATTTCTTAACCGATAGTTTACTGGTCGAAGTGCGAGAATTTGATCAAGTGACCCAGTTTCAAGTGTTGTTATATCTTTTTTCAAGTTCAGATCAGACGGACAACTCCATCCTGATACATCACCTGGATCGAGTGTACATGTTCCATCACTGTTGGTGAATGATGAAATTGCA
>CAZKPY010000067.1:0-2367 GCA_964554815.1 uncultured Candidatus Saccharibacteria bacterium
AAAATAACAGTCATGAATTTTCATGGATTATGGAATGGTCAAGGAAAAACTGACACACCAGATCGTATTGCACAATCTCAGAAAATTATTGATTTCTGTAACACACTAGACGGAGAATATGTTCTATGTGGAGATTTTAATCTATTACCAGAAACAGAGAGTTAAAAAATGATTGAACAGACAGGACTGATAAACCTGATCAAGAAATACAATATTACCTCAACTCGAACATCGATATATACAAAACCTGATAAATATGCCGATTATGTATTAGTTAGTCCGAATATAGAGGTTATAGATTTCAAGGTATTACCTGATGAGGTTTCAGATCATGCACCACTGTATCTGGAAATCAAATAAAAATACCTATAATTAGGTATTTTTATTATTTGTGCGGCGTAAGAGAATCGGTCACGATCGCATAGTCGCTTCGCTCCTTGCGTCTCGACCCGACCTCGCCGACACAATACTTCGTTTCACTTCGTATTGCGTAGACCGGCTCCGGTTTTCGATTTCTTATCCTCAAGTAAAACATAAAGGTCCGAACGCTAAGCGTCCAGACCTTATGTTTTATGTGCGGCGTAAGAGAATCGAACTCTTGTCCACTGCTTGGAAGGCAGTTATTCTACCACTAAACTAACACCGCGATAGGCACATCATAGCATAATACTTTTAAAAATCAACCCATTTGCTCGACATTATTTTGTATGGTATTGTTGCGATGTATTAATTTACATAGTTCTTTCCCTAATTTTAATTTTGAATGATTGCCCCAGTGATGATCTTTATAGGGTTTCCTGGGGTATTTCTTGTAAACAAAAAATACCGGTCTCGACGGTATTTTCTGGTAGTTACTATTTAACTGCGTCTTTCAAAGCTTTAGCAGCTCGGAATTTAGGAGCATTTTTAGCAGCAACTTTTACTTGCTCTCCAGTTTTTGGATTGCGAGCCATTCGAGCTGGAACTGCCTTTACAGAAAAGATTCCAAGTCCTGCCAATGATACTTCGTCACCTTTTTTCAAAGCTCCGATGATTGCATCGATGATAGACTGTACTACTTCTTCTGATTGAACCTTTGTTCCACCGATTTTTTCGTGGATCATTTCAGCTAATGCTTGTTTATTCATAGTATTATAAATGTGTAAGTGTATTACGGCCGCAATACACTTGGTTACGGATAATGCCCTAGAGCTTTTGAGTCATTTTTAACGATTTCTCAAAAGACCCTTGTAGTATACGCTATTTTCGGAAAAGGGGTAAATATTGACATATTTCAAATAATAGCTATAGTTTTTCGAGAAATCCAGAGTTTAATCAAATAAATAAAAACAGAATATGAATATAGATAACCAAAATAAAACCGAGAAGACAAAAGAGCTAATAGAGGGCTCCACAAAATCAGGTGCGTCTGCAGATTCTGGTGAAGTTAAAAAGAGATACCAGAGAAAGCATCCGATTATGCAACAAGGCCAAAGTTATTATATAGAACCGAAAAACCAGATTTTATTCTCGAAAACACGTGATTAATGTGTTTTTTTATTTACTTTTTATTTTAATGCTTGTATTATAACGATATGAAAACATTTTTACATATTATTATTGGTTTTGTTATTGGATGTGCATTAATTGCGTGCGTCTTTCTCTTGTTAAAAGAAAAATCTGCTAACACTAATGAATTAGAGGGTCAAAATACTGCAGAACAAGTAATTGTCACAGATGCTGTCACAGTTCCTGCATCAGTTGATCGTTTTGAATTTACTAAATCTAACGATCCCAGCAGTGTATTTTTTCTTGAAAAGAGAACCTATCTCTATACAGGAAAAGAGGGAAGTTATGTTGATCCAGCCAGCGAATCTAATGTAACAGGAAAGATTTTATTTGATGTAAAGAATAATAAAAACATTGTTGTTCCACGTCGAGAATTAATGGGTGAAGATTTCTGGGGTTGGAAAGTTCCTGAAGGAAAAAGGTTAGAGATTACTGCGGTCTATGGAGACATTCCAGGAGACGGTGACATTATGTATCGAGAAAATATTTATATTGTTACTGATATCAAGGAAATACAATAAAAACACCACATCCCAGTAGGTCATTCTGCGGAATGAGGTGTTTTTATTTTCTTATTTATTATCGGGCATATTCAATGACTCTGTTTTCGCGAATGACAGTAACCTTGATTTCTCCTGGATAACGCAAGTCTTGTTCAATTTTTATAGCCATATCACGCGCAATGCGTCGTGCCTGTGAATCGTTTAATTGTTCTGGATGAACGAATACTCGGATTTCACGACCTGCCTGTAATGCGTATGCCTTTGAAACTCCATGGAATGTGTTTGCCACAGCTTCTAATTCTCGTAATCGTTTCAA
>CAZKPY010000067.1:2467-3689 GCA_964554815.1 uncultured Candidatus Saccharibacteria bacterium
CCGTAACTGGTTCGGAAATGTAGTCGTCCAATGATTGAAACCACACGCGGATCGATGTTGAAAATTCCACATTCGTATACTGCCTCCTCTCCTTTTTTCTTTACGATTTCGTTGATTTCACTCTGAGCTTTCTCGATAAACTCTTCGATTTTTGCAGGTTGGATGCGACCATCTTTTAACAGGTTTTCCAGTGCAACACGTGCAATCTGTCGGCGAATCGGATCGAATGAGGAAATAATAATTTCATTTGGTGAATCATCGATCAAGAGCTCAACTCCTGCCATTCGTTCGAATGTTCTGATGTTGCGGCCTTCTTTTCCAATAATCTGACCTTTTACTTCATCACTTTCGATTTTCACTGATGTTGTGGTGAATTCTGATGCGGTTGATGATGCAAGTCGGTTGATCGCAGTTGTCAGGATTACCTTTGCGCGGTCTTTTAATTTTTCCTCGCCGAACATTTCGAGTTTCTGCATGCGAGATTGTAAATCTCCTGCAAACTCTGTTTCTACCTCTTGGACTAATAATATCTGAGCTTCATCTCGGGTCATGCCGGCAATTTTTTCTAATACCTCGGTTCGCAATTTTAATGCTTCCTCTGCTTTTTCCTTGATACTGCGGACCTCGTCGATTTTTTTCTTCAAATCGTCATAGTCGCGATCCAAATCACCCTGACGCTTGTCGAGTGTTTTTTCACGCTGTTCCAAATGCTCTTTTGTCTTGGAAAAGTCTTTCTCACGGGCAGATTCGAGTTCTCGGCTGGCTGCGAGCATTTTTTCAGCTCGAACCTCAGCATCGCTGGTTATTTTTTGGGCGTTGGTACGTGCTTGGAGTAAAATCTCTTGAACATTCATTTCGAGGGATTTTTTTTGGAATCTCGCCAAAAAAACACGAACAACATACCCTGCAATTCCACCGATAATCAGTGCAATTACAACAAATAGGTAATTCATATACAATTAATTTTTAATAAGGGATAAAATCGAGCACTGAAATTCAAGAGAAAATAGATACAATCGAGGTACAGAGGAGTTTTTCAGGAAAAGAGGTAATAAAATCAGATATTCTGTACTGAAATCAATGTATCACAAGATTGAATTGTTGTATAGGGGATACTTGACAAATATGATATATATGCTATACTGGTAGGGAAATCAAATTTATTTAAACTATTAAATTAATCAAAATGAAAAAAGTGTTCTTTTTAATCGCATTAACCTTC
>CAZKPY010000068.1:0-3665 GCA_964554815.1 uncultured Candidatus Saccharibacteria bacterium
GGATTATATTCAAAAGCTCCATGATCGACGACTTCATGTCCGAGACTTGTTATATATTCTGCAAGTTTTCCTTTTAATTCGAAACCTGCATGATCTGTTCCAATGTGAATTTTCATATATTGAAGTATACCACCTAAATAATTTAAAACAAAAAACCTCTCGAAAAGAGAGGTTTTTTGTTTTTTTAACTAGTTATCTGTTATTCCGAGTGTGTCTTTTAGTTTTTCTAATTCCTCCCATTCTGCATCATCAAGGTTGTTATGTTTTAATAGTTTTTTTGTAAGTTCACGATATTTCTGATGATCAGCAGTTTCTATGGTCGGTTTTTCTTCTGATTCATCATGTTCCATACGAACGAGTACCGGATCTTCGGCTTTATGATCTGGTCCTGAGAAAAAGCTTGCGAGATTCATAAGTTAATTTCGGATGGTTGATAATTTTTCTTCCATTTCTTCTACTTCTGCTTCTAACTTTTCAATTTCCTCTTTATTAATTCCAGCTACAAGTTTTAATTTATTAAACTTTTCTTTCAAGGTAAGTAACGCTTCAAATACCTCGTCGAAGGTTTCTTCTTTATCAACTTTTTCTGTATGATTATTTAGCCATTCCATATGATTGATTAGTTATTCTAGTAAATATTCTACATCCCATATCTATCTTTCCACGAATCAATTTCTAGATTAATTTTACCTGATGATTCATTAATTAACTTTTTAATCTCGTTTAATTCTAATTCAATTTGGTCAATTATTTCTTGATTTGTAGATTTATCAACTGATTCGATTTTTTTATTTATTTCAGTAAATCTAATTTTTAAATTTTCTACAACATCTGAGGCCTTAACCTCTTTGCGTTCAATGCGAAGCAACCGAACATCTAATTTCATCAGCTCAATAAAAGGATCCTTTAGGCTCATTAGTATATTTTCCAATCCTGCTCTTGGATCTTCTTTTTGAGTCTTAATTTCTTCTATTTTCATATATTAAATCGATTTTCCTGTTTTAACCACATGCTCAACCAGTGTGTGCGTGTACCCCCATTCATTGTCATACCATGCGAGCACCTTGACCAAGTTCCCACCAACAACACGTGTCATTTCCAAATCTGCAATCGATGCGTGTGTATTTCCGAGAATATCTGATGAAACTAATGGTTCATTCGTAACTGCAAAAATTCCCTCCCAGTTTTTTTCAAGTGCTGCTTTTTTCAAAATATCATTTACCTCTTCTGCAGTCGTGTTTCGTTTCGCGATAAATGTTACATCCACGATCGATCCTGCAGGAACAGGTACGCGCATAGAAATTCCATCGAACAGTCCGTCGAGTTTCGGATATGCCTTTGCAACAGCAATCGCCGCACCTGTTGAACTTGGAACAATATTCTGTGCTGCAGCGCGTCCTTCACGTAGATCTTTTTTACTTGGACCATCAACTAATGCCTGTGATGCGGTATATCCATGCGTTGTGGAAAGCACTGCTTTTTCAATTCCAATCGCAGCATCGAGAATGCCGATCAATGGCGACGCAGCATTTGTTGTACATGATGCGTTACTGGTGATATTGCATGTTCCGAATTTTTCTTCGTTCACACCGACTAAAATTGTCTCACCTGAAACACTTGCATCATCACCTGCTTTTGCCGGCGCTGAAATCACCACACGTTTTGCACCACCCTTGATATGTGCTGCTGCCTTGTCATAGGTCGTGAATAATCCAGTGGACTCAACAATCACATCTGCATTACAAGTGCTCCATGGGATCATTGCTGGATCCTTTACTGCGAATACTGGAATTTTTTTCTTATCAATAACGAGATATCCATTTTCAATCACAGTTCCGTCAGCTGCAACCACTGGATCAATTTTTGAAACATCGTGTTTCCAATTACGATAAACCGTATCGTAATTCAATAAATATGCGAGCGAGTCGAGCGAACCAAGGTCGTTAATACCAACAATTTCGATATCATCACGATCCCAAGCTTGTTTTAAAAATGCACGTCCAATTCGACCAAATCCATTAATGCCTGTTTTAACTTTTTTTGAGAATAACATATGAATACAGTATACCTCGAAGATATGAAAAGCCAAGCATATTAATTTGACAAAAGAAGCTTTAAATATATAGTGAAATAAATCAATCACAAAACTAAATACAAACATCATGCCTCCTGTACAAGAATTAAAATCAGAAACACTTCAGACACCAGTCACAAAATTATCCGGACAAATTGAAAACATCCTTGAAAAACGCATTCCCACCAGCGGCAGTAATGACCGCAGTCGCATTATGGACTGTTGGCGTCCAGTTTTCAAAGAAATTGCAGAATTTGCCACGAAAACACCTGTGCAGGGCCACCTGCATATGAAGGTCTGGGCACGACGAGATCAGGTGCGCGGTCACGATTCTTCAAACTTTTATCATACAGATAACATGTGCGATATCGTCAATGAAGGGCGCGAACAAATTGCAATTTTTGGAATTACTCTCGGTTCTGGAAATTGGACAGAGAAAATGTCCCCAGATGCATTCGTTGGAGATTTACAAATCAGATTCTTTTCCGAGTATGCTACCATTACAACATGGCATGAACGGTATCAAAATCATCTGTTTGCTACGACGTTAGAGAAATTTTTAAAAACAGTAGTTTTTAATCAAGATTACTGTCTGCAAGAAAACCAGATTGCAACAATACTGTCAGGTAGTGGCGAAGATACCGAAACAACAGTTACATTAAAACAAGGTTTATTATTTGCAGCCTACTGGAAGCAAATGATAATTCCAATGCTACACAAACTCTAAGAAAATTTAATTAAAAGAACCTATCCTCACGATTTATTCGTGAGTTTTTATTATCTTGACAAGCCTATAGATAATTGCTACTGTGTTGGAAACAAAATCCAGAAAAAATGATAGTACTCACCGCGGCTCAATTAACATTCTTGTGCGCTTTACGAAACACAAGCTTACTTGCTACAAATGTAAAACCATTCAAACCAAGTATCGGAAACCAGTTAAAAAAACCTTATGATGATTTACCACCAAAAGAGCGGGAATTTGAATTACGAGAAGTATCGGAACACAATTTTGAATTATATGACAAATCAGAAGACGTCTTATGGTTCAGTTACAAAAAAACTACAAACTACACTAATCTTTTTAGATTAAAAGTAAGCCTAACACCTCAGGAAACATGGCTATTAGTAACATTCACTGGTTATATGCCTGACAAATTTTAAAAAAGTATTTCAAAAAACCTCGCAAACGCGGGGTATTTTATTTTAACAATTTTGAAATTCCATATGCAACCATTCCGATAACTCCACCCGATACAGTTCCCCATGCCATATCTACGAATGCAAACGCCATAGGCCATCCGGTAATGGTAGAGAGATTCGTCATATCATACACACCATAAATAATTAATCCGAGGAGTGCGCCATACATCAGTGCAGTTGGAATATTTGTTGCCTTTGATAATACAAAAAATGTTGTACCCAGTGCTAATAATAAATACACGATTACTGCTGGCCAAATTTTAAATCCTCCTGTCATCCATGGTGATAACCATCTGGTGATCAGTGGTTTTGCAACTACCCCGAGCCATAATAGATCAAGGATGATATAAGAAATAAATGATGTAATCAAAATGATGAATGTGTTCAT
>CAZKPY010000069.1:0-3587 GCA_964554815.1 uncultured Candidatus Saccharibacteria bacterium
AAACATCTGCAATATGAACGCCGATTTCTAATGTATTTTCATCGATTCGTTTCCACGATAATGCATCGTCGAAATCTTTTGCATCAACAGGATCAATGGTAAATGTTGTTGTTTCTCGCATATCGCGACGATTTTTAATTTCATCTGTTGGAATACCTGTTCCGTGTAATAATTTTGCTTCTGCTTCGACAGCTTCAGGAAAATCACGACTGAATCCTTTTTCCAGAACGATTGATTCAATTTCAGTATCATTTTTACCGAGTTCTCCAATAATTGTTTTTAATGTACAGCTGGGAATATCACCAATCCAATCGCCAAGTGTTACGAGAACCTTTTTATTTTTCGTTTCAGTAATATTTTCAGGTACTGGCAGTACGCGCATTTCAGGTTCTTTTGGATCTGCTGGTTGGAAATAATACCAGTCGGCTTTTTGTACGATGGTTCCTGCATAGGCTGCTTTTCCTCGGCGAATGATTTTTACCACCTCACCGGTGCCTTCCTTTTTTGAAATGATTTTGATTTCTACCAAATCACCATTTAATGCATGTGCGACATTTCGATGTGACTCAACCATAACCACAAATCGTGAATCACGATGGGTTACGAATCCGATATTATTTTTTCCATACTTGAAAATACCTTCGAATGTTTCAGGTACATTTGCGGTCACACCAGTATTATCAATGGTTGGCTTTTGTTGATCACGTTGTCGTGCCTGAAAGACTTTCTTCTGATGATCTTTAGAGGGGAACGGACTGTTTGAACTGCTTTTTTTGTCATTTGGTCCAGAGGATTTTTTCGGTTGCATATATTCGATACTGTAGCATATTTAGCGGTTTTCAGCGAACGGTTTGACAGATTATTTTAAAACGTTATAGTAATGTAAATTTGTTTTACATCACCATATAAATCACTACGAATGAAACCACTACCTCCAAACTATCGAGCAAAAATTGGCAAAGCAATCAAAGATGAAGCAAACTGGTTAAGAGATTGCTCAACCCCATTAGATTGGGAAAAAAGAACAATCTTTGAAGAAAAGAAACGGTTTAATAATTTATTGTTCAGAACTATATTTTTTCTTTTTGCAGCTATAATCACCAGTTTCTTAATATGGAATATATGCTCATATTTCTCAACACCATTAAAGGTTGTTATATCTGCAGGAATATTCTTGGGTTATGCTGCTATATGGTTTCTTTTTCTGGAAGATTAAATATGAAATCTCGCTTGTCCCTGTGACAGGCCTTTTTATTTGACTTTATTTGATATTCTGCTAAGATGTGCCTCATATATGTTAATGATGAGATTACAACGAATCGGCCGTAAAAACGAACCACATTTCCGTGTGGTAATTACTGACCGTCGAAATGCTACAAAATCAGGTAAGTTTAACGAGGTGGTTGGATCATATAATCCGAAATCAGGTGCAGTAGTATTCAATGTTGAAAAGACAAAATCTTGGCTCGCAGCTGGAGCTCAGCCATCAGCAACAGTTTACAACTACTTGGTTGCTCAGAAATTCCTCGAAGGTAAAAAGAAAAACGTATTACCTAAAAAATCACCGACAGTAAAACGAAAAGACGCAAAGAAAAAATAACCCAGTAGGTCATTTTGCGAAATGAAAATCACTCGTAATCGAGTGGTTTTTATTTCAACATACTTTCGTTACTTGTCACGATTGATAAAAAACTAATGCGTGTTAATGTGTACATCGAAACATGCTCGAAAAATATGGTATGTTTAATTAACAGATAATCAGTAATGAATTTTTATGAATGATAACGTAATTACCTATTTAGAAACTCTTGTAAAAGGATTAGTTGATAACCCAGACGATGTAAAAGTTACCAAAACAATCGACGAGATGGGGGTTCTGATGACTCTTGATGTAAATCAAAAAGACATGGGACAAATCATCGGACGAAAGGGAGCAACTGCAAAAGCTATCCGAACATTATTACGAGTTGCAGGAATGAAAAACAACGCGCGCGTAAATATGAAAATCAATGAACCATTGAATCGTCCAGCAGGTGTATCAGCCAGTGATATGAATGACGCGATTAACGATTTAAAAGCAGATTTTGAATAGTATAAAAACCGCTTATCCAAGCGGTTTTTATATGATATAGTACGACCATGAAAATTGCGATTATAACTGGTGGAATCACGGGCGAGCGCGAAGTTTCTATTTCGTCTGCAAAAAATATACAAACACTGCTGGATAAACAGGCGAGTGTTTTTGTATTTCCTGAAGACGAGCAAAAGTTTATGTCAGAATATACAAATTTTGATGTGGTGATTCCTATGATCCATGGAAAGGGTGCAGAAGATGGAGAGCTTCAGAATTTTTTAGAAGAATTTGGAATACCGTATATCTTTTCCAAGTCCACTGCTCATGCGATTGGAATCGATAAAATAGCTACCAAGAAAATCGCACAGGATTTGGGTATTGCTGTACCCAAAGAGTTTTCCTTGAGTGACCAAAATTTTCCTATTTTTGCAAAACCACAATATGGAGGCTCAACTGTTAGTTCTGCAATATGCAATTCTTTTGATGAGTTGAAGCGTTTAATGTCTGAAAGCGGTGAAACATTTATGCTTGAGGAAGTTATTCAAGGACGAGAATTTTCTGTCGGTGTTATAGATAGATCAGGCGAGCCGTTAATATTGCCGGTGATAGAAATTATCCATGATGGAGTTTTTGATTATGATAGTAAATATAATCCAGATAAACTTGCGCAGGAAATTTGTCCTGCAGATATTGATGAGGTCTTGAAACAGAGGCTTCAAGCTGCGTCATTAGCGATTCATATTGAGATAGGTGCAAATCACTGTTCTCGGTCAGACTTTATTGTAACCGATGATGGTTCTGTGTATTTTCTCGAAATTAATACTATTCCGGGTATGACCAAGACGTCGCTCATACCAAAGATGATGAAGGTTGCTGGAATTGATTTTAGGGATCAGATTTTAGAATGGTGCAGGGAAGTAATTAAAAAATAACCACCAGAAAAGCCGCCTTGCGGCGACCAGTCTGGAAAACGTTTGTTGATATCGTAAAGATTTCATTTCGAAGCCCTCACTCACACAGCCAGTATATCACAATCATTTTAAAAGTCAAGCAATTTCAAGGGTAATTAGGTCATTTTGTTATAAAATAAGGGTTTATTGACAATTTCGGTAAATAGTGTATTATATGGTAAATAACATATTTCAATAAACACTAAAAATAACGCCATGAATCGTAATTTAAGAAAGTCTCTTGCAGACTTAGGAAACATCAGTAATACAATTAGTATATTACTGAAGACTATCATCACCAGAGATACTCATGCGGGTTTGAAACAATTTTTCAAAACCAGTGAAGGACTGGAAATCGAAAAAGCTATTGCTGATTTATTAAAACGCAAAGCATGCAATTTAACAGCTACTGAATTGGAATTTCGTCCTGGTGTAGAAGCTGATGCAAACAAATTAGAGCTTTTATTAGATCTTGTAAATAGGTGTTTCTACTCGTTACCAGTCACTCGTAACTGGTAACTACAAAAAATCCCGCATAACGCGGGATTTTAGTTTACTTTACT
>CAZKPY010000070.1:0-3580 GCA_964554815.1 uncultured Candidatus Saccharibacteria bacterium
GATTTTGATTCCATTTACAGCTAAAACATGTTCTATTTTATTAATTCCCGTAAACATACGTTCTATTTGATTGCGAAGGAAATATCCGAGCATGATATAAATCGTTACATAGAGTACGAGTGAGATCATTTCAAGTTTAAAAAATCGTTTCAATGAAAATTTATGATACCCAGCTAAAAATGGAGCGAGAAATCGTAAATAGGCCAAGAATCGTGAGAATAAAATTGTTCGCTCTAAACTCTTTCCTGACATGTCTAATATGTCTGTATCGTAAAAAATTTTATCATAAAATTTTTTAATAAATTTTGATCCGCGATATGAAAAAAAGTAAATTACGCAATCACTCAGGAACAATCCGAGCATAATAATAGGTATAATAAGAACAACATGAAACGCACCTGTTGCAGATAAATACCCTAATGTTAGTAGTGTAATTTCTTCTGGGACAGGAATAACCATATTGGCAAGTAGTGCAATAATAAAAACACCAATATATGATAGTGCGCCAAGTTGTTGGATGAGCTCCATAGATGGTATTACTGTATCACATTTCCACCTTGTGCCCAAGACATTAATTGTTTATAGCTAATTTCGCCGCACAGCACAACATTGCTTTGTGTGTTTACAAAAACTGGAATCCCAGGACATTCACGGTCTTTCGTATAATTCTCGAGTAATCGATAGTTCGATTCAGTATTCCAAACTTCTCGTTCTTCAATACTAATTCCAAACTCGCTCTGTAACCGCTCAATCAATCTGCGCATGATTTCACAGTGGTCACAGTCAGCTCCAGAGAAAAATAGTAAGTGATTCATAGTCTAGAGTATATCATAAAATAAAACCCCCGAAATGAGAGTTTTATTTTGCAATTGCTTTTGCAAGTCGTGATTTTTTACGATTTGCTGTATTTTTCTTGATCACTCCGCGTTTTGCTGCTTTATCGATAGCTTGGAATGCCTTTGATAGGTCTGCAGGTGCCTTTGTAGCACGAACTGATTTTACAGCAACTTTTAGAGCTCGTCGTCGTCGATCATTAACCAATCGTTTTCGAGCTGCTACACGTAATGCTTTTTTTGCGTTTTGTAGATTTGGCATAGGTAGAGAGACTATAGCATAGAATATAAAATATGCAAGAAAAAAGGCCTGTGGCCTAATTATTTGAAAATGATGAAATAGTTCGTTAAAACATCGCTATTTATTGCTGAAGGTGTTGCTGTAATAAAAAATCCTTTTAAATTAACACTAGTAGGTTTTTCAGATGGTTTAAACTGAACTGTGCAAGTAGTGGTTAGTGCAAAAATAAGACTTCTTTTCTTTATAGACCCTTTTGGTATTAAAAAGTTATTCTGAATAAATACCCCACTAGAACTGAGGATTACTCCTCTCATTTCTTTTTTAACTAATTCAAGAGTAATTTTATTCGGATTAAAAATTCCTTCTGTTATCATTTCGATAATATGACAATAGTCATTTACGGCACTGTATTTGAGATTAATTGTTTTATTCTCAATAGTAATTGAGAAAATAGTTCCTAATTCCATGTTTTATAGTTTTTTGTTTCAGTTACCATACTATAGAAATAGTACTTAGTCAATTACTATTTTCCCAGAATCTTTAATGCTTCGCGAATAATTTCACTGGTTGTTTGTGTGTCTGTTTCCAGAGACGAAAGAGTTGTTCGTACAGCGCGTTCGTGATACCCCATCGATAATAACGCATCGACAACATCACGTATATGATCAGACTCTTCGTAATGATGTTCCAGTGATAATTTTTCAACCTTATCTTTTAGCTCAAGTACGATTTTCTCTGCAGTTTTTTTACCAACACCAGAAACTTGGGTTAAATATCCTACGTTTTCGTTTTTTATTGCATGAATGAGCGAGCTCGTATCAGCAACTGACAAAATTCCGAGTGCAGATTTCGGACCAATTCCTGAGACATTAATCAGGAGTTCAAAGATTTCTTGAATTGACAGTGACTCAAATCCAAACAAATCGAGTGTGTCTTCACGAACAGCGGTGTAGATCCACAACGATACCTCTGAACCTGTCGAAATGGTTTGCATAAATGCCGGCGTCACAAAAACCTTGTAACCAATTCCACCAGTATCTACAATAATATTTTTTTCTTGTACGGCAATAACTGTGCCTGAAATATAACCAATCATGAAACCATTATACCATATTCGCGTGACTTTTCCTGTTTATGCGTGGTAAACTGATGCTATATGGCAGATGATAAAAAAGATTCAAGTGGATCAAAACCAACAGGAACTGGTGGTGTATATTTGTTTACTTTTCTGATGATTATTTTCATTCTCTGGATAATCACCGGCGGACCACAAAAGAATCCAGAGTCGCGCGACAATCAATTTATTGACTCCTATGGTACACAGGGTGGTGGTCAAACCTATCATGATGATCCATTTGGTCAACCTGGATCTGTGACAAACAAGGTTCCATTTTTGAAATAAAAACACCTATTTCAGGTGTTTTTATTTTACTTCAAAATTATTTTGTGCCAATTCAATAAACCGATCTCGTGTTTCTGGTGTTTTTTCATAATGCATTGAAATTACTTTTCCTATTTTTTTGAATTGTTTAATAAACTCAAATGCTTCATCTGGCCCAAAGGTATAAAACGTTCCAACAGGAATCAATACGTAATCCACATCAAGGTTCGTAACATCTATTCCAGATTGATAAAACATATCCCCAGCAAAATAAACTTTTTCTCCGTTAGTTTCAATCAAAAAACCAAAATTCTCTCTTGGTCGAAGAGTTACGTTTGGTCCATGATCAACATCAAACAATGTTACAACTATGTCGTCGATTGCTATATTGTTTCCTGATTTAATTTCAACAATCTCAGCAGAGATTGTCTCTTCTTGAATCAAGTCAATGCACTCTCGACTGAGGTAGACTTTCTTGGGCAACAGGGCTTTTATATGCTCTATTGAAAAATGATCTCCATGTAAATGAGAAACTAAAACAGCATCTACAGAAATATCTGCAAGTTTTTCAATTGGTGTAAATGCACCAATGTCTACTGCGAGCCGAAATCCGCTATTAGTTTCAATAATAAACCCAGATTGTTCAAATTTTGTAAGTATCATATTTGTATTATATCATATAAAAACTACCTAAATAAGGTAGTTTTTATATATGTGCGTCCGGTAGGAATCGGTCACGGTCGCATAGTCACTTCGTTCCTTGCGCCTCGACCCCACCTCGCCGACAATTCTCCTTTCGTCGAATCGTAGACCGGCTCCGGTTTTCGATTCCTGTTCCGCAGTAAAACACAAAAACCCAGACGCGTTGCGTCTAGACTTTGTGTTTTATGTGCGTCCGGTAGGAATCGAACCTACGACCCTCTGCTTAAAAGGCAGGTGCTCTACCGACTGAGCTACGAACGCAAAAATTTGGTTACTACTCGCCACAATTCAATTCGTACCCCCCGGCCGATTATGAATCTAAATCTGTAAATAACCACTTACAAATATACATATTTTCTGTATAATAGCAATATGAAATCAGGTGTTTTAAAGAAATCAGGTCAAAAATCAATACAAAACACC
>CAZKPY010000071.1:0-2291 GCA_964554815.1 uncultured Candidatus Saccharibacteria bacterium
CCGAAAAGGGGTGAATTGGATGCGCGAATATTTCAAGGATTCAGGAGAGGATAGTTCATTTGATCGTAAAGTGGCATTGATTGAATTTGGACCGTTTGGAGTGATTCGTATTATCTTGGCGATTATTCTGGCTGCAATTGCATTCTATATATTATCTGCGTACGCATCAGCCGGAGCTGGGTGGATTTTGCTGGTATTTATATTAATTGCCTTGGATTATATGTTTTCTGCTGGATATATTATTCCTTATATTGTTGGTGCGATAACATTTATTTTTGGGTTTATTGTGGATATTATCAAGGGAACAGGAACTGCAGTGGGTGAGACAGGAATATCCTTGGGAACTGATGCCGGTGGATTTATCATGGAATTATTCAATGATATTGTTGAAATCGGAAAAGATATTGTGGCAGTAGCAGTGGATATAATAAAAGACATATTCGGTATGGTAGGAGAAGTGGTCCGTGATATTATAACGGCTATTATCGAAATGATTAGTGATATATTCCGTGGAATTGGTGAGGCAGTTCGGGATATATTGTCATTTAGTTAATTATAAACCAGCAGGGCACGAGTCTTGCTTTTTATTTATCTTGTGGTAAATTGACTTTCATACGCACCAGAGACGAAGGGTTCATTCGAGAGAATGATTAATTTCCTTTCATAGGTCGAATTATGACTCATGCGTAGTCTGACTAATACTCAGGCTTGATTATTAGAATAGGTTCCTGTTCATTGAACAGAAAACAACTATGGCTCTTTCAAAAGCTCAAAAAGTTGACGTGCTGAAAAAATTTGAAAAAATTGTATCAGACGCAGCATCAATGGTTTTCTTGCATATCAAGGGAATCACGGTAAATGAAAACAATGCAATTCGAAATCAAATGCGTGAAAATGCAGGAGGATATTCAGTTGCTAAAAAAACACTCTTGAAAAAAGCTCTGTCTAACTCATCTCTCGCAGGTGAAATGCCAGAACTCGCAGGTGGTGAACTCGCAGTTGCATATGCTACTGACATGATCGCTCCAGCTCGAGAAGTATTTGCTTTCAAGAAAAAATTCAATGATAACGTTACGGTTATCGGAGGAACATTTGAAGGAAAATTTATTTCCGCAGATGAAGTTAAAGCAATCGCTGAAATTCCTGCACCACAGGTACTACGCGGAATGTTCGTAAATGTAATCAATTCACCAATCCAAGGAATGGTAATTGCATTATCAAAAATCGCAGAAAAGAAAACTGCTTAATTATTAATCTTAGACAAAAACTATTATGGAAAACAATGAAATGAATGCGGTAGAAGTACCAGCAAAATTCAAATCAATCGTTGAAGCGATCGAAAACATGTCAGTTCTCGATTTGAACGAATTGGTAAAATTATTCGAAGTTAAATTCGGCGTATCTGCAGCAGCTGTTGCAGTAGCAGGAGGTCCAGTAGCAGGTGGAGCAGCGGCAGAAGAAAAAGACGACTTCACAGTTATCTTGTCATCTGATGGTGGTGCTAAAATCGCTGTTATGAAAGTTGTGAAGGAAGCTCTCGGTCTTGGTCTCAAAGAGGCTAAAGACATGGTAGATAACTTGCCAGCAACATTGAAAGAAGGAATGAAGAAAGAAGACGCAGAAGCTCTCAAGAAACAAATTGAGGATGCCGGAGGAAAAGTTGAATTAAAATAATAAAAATCCCGAAAGGGGTTTTTATTATTTTAATTCAACTTTTCTGGAGGTGCTGGGCCGACCCACTGGGAGGCGCAGTGCAAAGGAGGAATATTAGCTTGAAATAATTCACATAGAAATCATCCAGAAATGGGTGATTTTTGTTACAAATAATGAACCCAGAGCCAGCTGTCAATTGATTAAAAAAAATCTTTTCAGGTATAATTATGAGATATGACAAACACTATAGAAATTTTAGCAAAAATCATGGGTTCAGCTGCACGGGTAAAATTAATGCGGTTATTCCTGTTTCATCCCGGTAAAGGATTCGATAAAAAAGGATTGATCCAAAAGAGTAAGATTAATCCCTCAATATTGAATGCAGAACTGTTACTCTTGGAAAAATCATCGTTTATTATTAAAAAAGAGACAGTTATCGTCACGGAAACTATTATCAAGAAAAAAGCTACCAGAAACTCGCCGAAAAGATTAGAAACGAAAATTACCAAGAAAAAAACTATGGGATATTTCCTTAATCCTGCGTTTCCATTACTTGATCCGTTACAATCATTGTTATTAGAATCTGAATTGGTAACTGTTCCTGATCTACCAGCACGATTCCGTCCAGCTGGAAAAAT
>CAZKPY010000071.1:2301-3576 GCA_964554815.1 uncultured Candidatus Saccharibacteria bacterium
GACGTGCCCGGCGCCTTCGAGATTCCGCTTCTGGCGCGGGATCTGGCGCGGACGGGGCGGTTCGATGCCATCATCGGCGCGGCCTTTGTCGTGGACGGCGGGATCTACCGGCACGATTTCGTCCAGCTGGAAAAATAAAACTATTCGTAACATCAGGGATTTTCATGCGTAACCCTAATCAGGCACTCGATCTATTAATTGTTGGTGATAAACTCAACCTATCTACGGTACAAAAAACAATTGCAGTACTGGAATCTGAAATTGGACGGGAATTACAATATGCAACATTCGATACAGCTGAATTTATGTACCGCATAAAAATGTATGACAAACTGATCCGTGATATCTTTGACTATCCGCATCAGAAACTCATTAACCAGCTGCCGAGCGGAACAATCTCGTAAAACCCTTGCTTTTTAATTGCAGGGCTTGGTATACTATATAGGTCTATGCCCGCAGTTATGGCATGACAGATTATTCATAATTATTTGTCTTTATTTTATATGTTATTTCAAACTAGCGGACTCGTTTTATTACAATCATTGCAATCAATCTGGTTCGGATTAATGAGTTATTTACCTGCGATTATCGTAGCACTCATTATCTTTATTATCGGATGTGTATTGGCTCACTTGGTTGGGAAATCAATTAAACATTTAATTGATTTAACAAAAGTAGATTCAGTAGTTGCAAAAACAGGTATCGCTGACATGTTTACAAAATCAGGTCACCGATACAGTACAGGATCTATTGTTGGATTCGTTGTAAAATGGGCACTCATCGCAGTATTCTTGGTAGCTGTAGTTAACTTCCTCGGACTTTCAGAGTTGAGCGCATTCATGCAGCAATTATTCGGATTCCTCGTGAATGTTATCGTTGCAGCTGGGGTTATCCTCGTTGCTTCAGTTGTTGCTAATTTTATCAGTCGAGTGGTTGCAGGAGCTGCTCGTTCAGCTGGTCTCCACAGTGCAAATTTGGCAGGTTCAATCGCGAAATGGGCTATCTGGATTTTTGCATTGTTAATTGTGTTATCTCAATTAGGAATTGCAGCACAGTTGGTTCAGATTATTTTCATCGGTATCGTTGCAATGCTTGCTCTCGCTGGAGGTCTTGCATTCGGACTCGGTGGACGCGACAACGCATCACGAGTTTTGTCTGATATGGGCAAAATGATCAGCAAGGAATAATAATAGTTTTACTTCAAAAAAGTCTCGAAAAGAGGCTTTTTTGTTTGGTTTGAAAACCTAATAAAAACAAGGCTTTTTTACTGGTACT
>CAZKPY010000072.1:0-3457 GCA_964554815.1 uncultured Candidatus Saccharibacteria bacterium
AAGGTCTGAAGAATTTTCACCTCGAACGAATTACAGAAACACCAGAAGAAATGGCGGCACGAAAAGCAAAATATGAAGAGGAAAAAGCAAACGCGCCGATGTATATCGGAGCACGAGAATTATTACAAGATCTACACCAGGATGGATATATTATTGCATTGAATACTTCAGCGTTTGAACGGTACTGTTTTCCACTACTCGAAAAAGCAGGCATTAAAGAATTATTCGATATGATTGGAACTGCAGAAGTCTCAAAGAGTAAGCTCGAGAAATTTGAAATTATAAAAGAGAAATACAATGCATCATTAGAAGATATGATCTTTGTAACTGATACGCTCGGTGATATTCGCGAGGCAGAGCAGGCAGGAGTTCCGACGATTGCAGTCAGCTGGGGAGTGCATGATCATTCATTTTTTAATCGCATGCCATTATCGAATTTGGTTGCGATTGTAGATTCGATGCAGGAATTGGAGGAGGTGATTGAAAGGAGATTTAAATAAAAAACATCTGAAAAGGTGTTTTTATTACTTGACATGTTTTCAAAAGATGCTAGAATATAAAAGAATTTATATTATCTAATTTTAAAATAACATAATGGAAGCAAAAACAACGGCCGGACCTGGTTTTATAACCACAGATATATTCGGCCAAAATCCTTTCGAACGCAAAGGTGAAATGTATTTTTTTAACCCTGCTGTAGTTTCAATGGAAAAAGTAGTTGAATTTTTCAATGATGAGAAATCAATGAACCTTATTTTTCCTAAGGGACTTAAAAAACATTTAGCAAAACAGCCTAAAGATAAATCAGTTATCGTCGCTCATATCTACAAAGTGTTTGACGATCCTTTTTTAGGTGGTGTGCCCGATGATTCACCGAGCGCAAAAGAAATAAATAAGTCTTTTACTGAAATGAATGATATAAAATTTCATCGTCAGTACTATGAATTTATGGTAAAGCCATCTTTTGAGCCTATCTTAAAAAATGTGGCAAGTGTAAAAAATGTAGATGATGTGGAAATTAATGAATTTTTATACATATTCTGCACACATTTCTTTGCACAGGAATTGTTTGTAAGCGAAGAAGTAAAGGGTAGTTACAAAAAAGTAGAATTCTTTAAAAAAGTTTATAACGATTTGAACGCATTTAATTATGCATTCATTGGAGAACTACCAACAGACCGTATTCATGCTTATTTTTTATTATGTGAAGAATAATTGTTTAAGATTAAAAAACCACTGTGTATGCAGTGGGATTTTTATTTCGTCTTTAATGTTATATAAATATCTTCTATAGCTTTTACAGCATCGCCTGCAGCAATATTATTCTGGTGATAGAGAATGTTCGTACAATCTCCAGCGGCCCAGATTCCGTCAGTTTTTGTTTTTTGTGTTAGTTGATAGATTTAGATTGTTCAGTATTTACTGAGGGTTACTAAATCTGCAACATAATCTACATTTGGAATCTGTCCGATTTCTACGAATACTCCACCACATGGAATTATTTCTTCGGCTCCAGTTTTAGTATTTTTTACCTTCATACCAGTGACTAATGTTTCCCCGATAATTTCCATTGGTTCTGTCCAAGTTTTAATTTCAACATTTGGTAATGCGGAAACTTTTTCAATAGTAATTTCATCAGCTTTGAATGTTTCATTTCGATGTACTAATGTGACTTTTGGACAATACGCAGATAACTGTGCAATGGTTTCGAATCCTGCATTTCCAGCCCCAACAACAATGACCTCTTGTCCACTGAATAATGGTCCGTCACACGATGCGCAATATACGACTCCACGATTTTCATATTGATCAGCTCCAGGAATTTCGAGTTTTCTGCGAGAACTACCTGTTGTTACTAATACTGATTTTGTTTCAAGAGTTGATTTTGATGTTTTTACGGTAAATCCGTGTTCAGATTTAGAAACATGTTCTGCCATATGGCGTGGTAATACATCGAGAAATTCACCCTCGTAATAACGGACATGTGATTCTAAGTTTTTTGCAAGGTCTGAACCTGAAATCTCAGGTGTTCCGATCCAGTTGTAAATTTTTTCCGATACGACAGACTGTCCACCAAATTCAGTTGTCACTAATGCTGTTGTTAATTGTTTTCGCGCAGCATATACTGCAGCAGCACATCCAGCGGGTCCACCGCCAATAATTACGAGATCATATAGTTTCATATGGATGCAGTATATAGGAAACAGGAAAGAGAATAAACCCTTGACAATACACTGAAAAGATATATAGTATTTGAAATAAATTTTCCAAGATGAATAATGAAAGAAAAAGAAGAATCTTTTCAAGATTAAAGATTCTTAATGAAATGAGATCAGCAATAGGTATTGCAACGGCTATTCTAATCATATTTTTCGGTTTTGAGAATATTGTGATAATTGTTCTGTTAGAGAACAGAAAAATTCTGATTTCTTTTCTTACTATTAACTTTTTATTACGAATAATGGGTCACATAATGAGTACTTTAAAGATTAAAATAGATTCCGACTTATTAATATCGAACCCTTATATGGTTTTTGGTATCTTAGCTTTTGAAATGGTGGTTCTTACATTATTTCAAATGGATTTATTTTTTCACGGTATGTCTGGTGTTACTGTTGTAATAATAGCGATTATTTATGTATTCGGCAGCAGTGTTATTGGTAAGGCGGTTAGTAAAAGAATACAAAAAAGCACACCGTGAGGTAGTGCAATTTTTTTATAAATTATTTCTTTCGGCGTAGAAATGCTGGAACGGTAGACCACTGATCCTCGTCATCATCGATTTCTTCGAGATTTTTATGAACTACAGGTGCTTCAGGTGCAGCAGACTTGAACATTGGTCGTTCTGCTTCGACTTCAGCTTCAACTGGTTCGTCATCAGTCTTTGTTAATTTCTTGAAAAAGGGAACTTGTGGCTGGTTGCCTTTGTTTTTTTGAGGTAGAAATCCAGTTGCAATAACGGTAACTTTGATTTCGCCTTTTTTCAATTTATCATCATGGATAGGTCCAAAGATAATCTTCGCTTCTGGATCAACTGAATCAGTAACAATTTTAGCAATTTGGTGAACCTCATGCATCGTTAGATCATCGCCTCCTGAGATTGCGAACAATACTCCCTTGGCACCAGAGATAGCAACATCGAGTAGTGGAGAATTGATTGCTTCGTATGCTGCCTCTTCTGCACGGTTTTCACCATTTGCAATTCCAATTCCCATGAACGCTGAACCTGCGTCCTGCATTACTGATTTAATATCTGCAAAGTCGATATTGATAACACCCTGAGTAGTAATCAATTCAGAGATTCCTTCGACAGCTTGCCGTAAGATCTCGTCTGACATCGCGAATGCATCTTTGAATGTAGTGTCTTTTGATGTAACGGTCAGTAATCGATCGTTAGGTACGACGATTAATGCGTCTACTTCTTTTTCAAGTTGTGAAATTCCAGTGTCGGCAACAC
>CAZKPY010000073.1:0-3098 GCA_964554815.1 uncultured Candidatus Saccharibacteria bacterium
TTATAACCGGCGTATTCCCAACATTTTTGTGGTTATGGTTCTGGTTTAATCAAGACAAAAAACCACAGACTGCAGGATTTCTCTCGTTTATCTATGTATTAGGAATGGTTTGTATTTTTATCGTTTTACCATTCAAAGGTGTCATTGAAAACTCTGGCTTAGATCAAAAGGAATATCTGTTAGCTTTTGCTGGTGTCGAGGAAATCATAAAAACCGTAATAACAGCAATCGTTGTTTTCAGATCAAAATATATTAAAAAACCAACAGACTATACCCTGTTTCTCGTTACTACTGCTCTTGGTTTCTCGGCACTCGAAAACACCCTCTACCTGATCGAACCGATTACAAAAAACAATTTGAGTTTCGTATTATTCACCGGAAACCTACGATTCATTGGTGCAACGTTATTACATACTATTTGTGTTGCAATTGTCGGTATTATGCTCGGTATTGCATGGAATAGTAGTAAATTTACAAAAATTCTCCATGGATTATTCGGTCTCGGACTCGCAATAGGTTTGCATGCTGTCTTTAATTACTTTATACTAGTGAATACCACACGCAGTATCATGATCGGACTTGCCGGTTTGTGGTTTATCGGAATTATCGTAGTTGTTATCTTTGGTCGAATCCAAAAATTACATAACTACGGTTCGCTCGCTGCGGCACAACCATTAGCAGTTTAACTTGTTATTTAAATTATTTTATGAAAAAACTTTCTTTCTTTGAACGATTAACTGGAAACATTCGCATGGATGACCAAATGCTCGACGAACGTATGGATGAATTAGACGAGGAAACTCCAGTAGTTGCTTCGAGATTTTCTCAACTACAAAAACTATCCAGTGCTGATGATTTCGATACTGACAGAGCTGTAGATGAAGAATCTGAAGCAGAACTCGCTGTCGATGTATTTATAAATGATCGAGAAATTGTAATCCAAACAATGACTGCAGGAATCAAGAAAGAAAACCTTGAGATTATCCTCTCACGTGCGGAAATCACCATCCGTGGACGCCGTGATAATCCGAATACTTCATATACTAATGAATTCTATGTTCAGGAACTCTACTGGGGACCATTCTCTCGAACGATTAGCCTACCTGATGAGGTTGCAATCGATGAAGCAGTTGCACATGAACATCATGGATTATTGACTGTTAAATTGCCGAAATTCAATAAAACTCGAAGCGTGAAATTGAAAGCGCAATAAAAAAATTCCTCCAGATGGAGGGGTTTTTAGTTAGTAACTATTTAAATGGTGGATCTTTTGTAATTTCCAAAATAGTTCCTGAGATGTGATATTTATTGTTAATAGAAGCAACCATTCCGTCAGTATTTCCAAACAGGTAATCAGGCGAAATATATTCATCAACGATTGTTCGTTTAAAATTCTTTTCAGCGAACCAGTACTGATTACCTGGATCTCCATAAATACCTACAAGAGTTCCAACTGGTGGAACAGTATCAGAATAATCTTTTAATTTTACCCATATAATATCATTACCATTACGTGCAGTAATAATTACAGAATTAGTAATACGCAATTTTAAATAAATATCTGAGGCAAATCCAATCGATGCAATAATGCACAGATTGCAACAAAATAATATTTTTTTCATAGAAATGTTTTATTTGTTTTTCATACTATGGTAATTATGTTATTTGTCAAATAAAACCACATTACTGTGGTTTTATTATATTTCGATAACTTTAAACCCTCCATCTCCTAATGTAACTATTTCCATTTCATCTCCATGGGATTTCAAATTTTCCAGTAACTGATTCCAGTCGATTACTAAGCCCTGTCCATAATCAGATTGCCAGTGTGGAATAAATTTTATAGGTACCATACCCAGTCCTGTCCCAATATTCATAGTCCTACCAACGCCATAATAACTAACCAATGCATCTGCTCCAGCTGAACTCGCAACGATGATCTTTCCATCAATAAAGTTCTTCCAATCCGAAATAGTATTCAATGTTTCCATGAGTAATCGAGGATTACCTCCTTGAAAAAACAATATATCTGTATTTTTTAGTTGTTCCACAAAATTTTCTACAGTTGCAAGTGTTAATTCAAAATTATCAATATGTTTGTCGAAAAAATCTTTATCATTAATAAACTTATCATTCCAATCTGCTGATAATCGTGCAAATAAACAGTCTAATATCTTTACAGGTTTTTCAATACCTTTAATTATTTCATCACAAAAAGACTTTCCACCATCATGGGCTTTATAGGGATATCCTCCAGATAAAATATATTTAGTCATAATGTGTGTGTGTGCATTGCGGCGTAAAAAATTCGAACCTAGGTACACTTATTGCAGATATTGCAAATTTTAACCTCGATGAACTGATACATTCCATTAGATCTATCGCTAAATTAAGATAATAAACTGAGAGGATTAATTACAGCCTCTTTATCTCAATAATACTAGACTTTTTAGTGAAATAAGCAACCTCGACTCAATACAATTACAGGCATATTCTTAAATAAGATACAGATGTCGCTGTATCTTATTTATAATCTACATGTAATGCTATGGATACAAGAGATCGTACTAGTAAGAGGTATGTTCAGATGCTTCAGTACTTAAAAGAGGCAGGATATACCGAGGAAGAGTCGTTGTTACTGTTTAGGTATTTAGAGAGTATTATTGTGCCTATTTTTGATAAGTATTATAGGGAGTTTTATGAGAAGCGGAAATTAAAATCAAATTTTATTTACAAATAATTATTTATATGCTATAATGAGTTAAATAAAAAATCGTAAAATGAATAAAGAACTCATCGGCCATATATCTGGCTTCTTAGTATTTAGTAGTATTATTCCCTATGGCATCCGTGTCTTCCAAAGAAAAATAACTCCTAACATTGTAACTTGGTTTATTTGGTCAATAGTTGGTGTCGCTATTCTCTTAAATTACAAAGGGTCAGGTGCAAAGAATAATGTATGGCCAGCTATCTTTGGTTGTATTAATCCTGTCCTGATTACTTTTATTGCAGTATTTAGAGGAAAAGTAGCCCTTATCACAAAGTTTGACATTGTATGTTTAATTCTGGGTTTGATTTCGATCATACTTTGGCTGATT
>CAZKPY010000073.1:3152-3456 GCA_964554815.1 uncultured Candidatus Saccharibacteria bacterium
AACATCCAGATGAAGATAGACCTTTGATGTGGGTACTGTATGGGATTGGCTACGGATTAGCAGTATTTGCTATTACTGACCACACTTTTGCAAATTATATTTTACCAATTTATATGAGTGTAATGGTAGTAATTGTAGCCATACCTTTAATAAGATACCGCATAGAAAATAAGATACCTTTATCAGGTTGGTGGTAAGAAATAAACTCTTTAGTAGGTTGTATATTATAAAAATATACAACCTTTTTTTTGGTTCGAGCACGCATCAGTATCAGTTTTTAAGAAACAAAAAATACCATTATAAT
>CAZKPY010000074.1:0-2815 GCA_964554815.1 uncultured Candidatus Saccharibacteria bacterium
CATATGTCACTATCCATCGGAATCGTTGGTTTACCAAATGTTGGTAAATCCACATTATTTAACGCACTTACAAAAAAGGTGTTCCTGCAGAGAATTATCCATTTTGTACCATCGACCCATCAGTGGGTATCGTTGCTGTACCTGACGACCGGTTGTACAAACTTGCGGAGTTTTCACAGACAAATAAAACTATTCCTGCAGCGATTGAATTCGTAGATATTGCAGGACTCGTCGAGGGGGCAAGTAAAGGTGAAGGATTAGGGAACAAGTTCCTGGCTCATATTCGTGAGGTAGATGCGATACTGGAAATGGTACGAATTTTTGCAGTGAATGATGGTAAAGAATCCATTAATCACGTGTATGGCGAGATTGATCCGTTGCGTGATATCAAGGTTATTAATATGGAACTCATTCTGGCAGATCTCGAAACTGTTGAAAAACGAATTGTAAATTTACAAAAAGATGTAAAGCGAGGCGATAAGGTTGCATTGATTGAAGAATCAATTTGCAAGAAATATCTCGAGGCACTGCTGGCTGAAAAAATGGCAAACACAGTTATATTGACTGATGAAGAACAAAAAATTGCAAAACAATTAAATCTCTTAACATCAAAGAAATTTATCTATGGATTGAACAAACGTTCAGGTGGAAAAAATCTCGATGTTACCGATCCTGAAAAATTTAAATCAATCTGTGCAGAAATCGAAAGTTATGGTTCAGAATGGGTGATTATTGATGCGAAAATTGAATTTGAATTGTCAGAATTCGAAGGCGAAGACAAGGTAATGATGCGAAATGAAATCGGACACGACGATGATGGTGTTGATACCTTGATCAAGAAATCTTACAAATTACTCGGACTGGCGACATATTTCACCACAGGGGTACAGGAAACCCGCGCATGGACCATTATTGACGGTTCTACGGCACCGGTGGCCGCTGCAGCGATCCATACCGATTTCCAGACAAAGTTTATTCGTGCCGAGGTAGTGTTCTGGTCAGACTTATTGAATTCAGGTTCATACACTGATGCAAAAGCAAAAGGGTTAGTACGAACCGAAGGTAAAGAATATATCGTAAAAGATGGCGATGTTATTGAGTTTAAGATATAAAATAAAAAAGGTACTTAGAAAATATTTTCTAAGTACCTTTTGCTTTTTGTTATTAACTACTTAATCTTCTTAGTAAGGCAAGCGAGTAATCTATTTTATAAACCTTGAAAATATTTTCTGAATAATAATAGATACATACGTGAGAGTAGTTATAGACATCAAGCGATCTAAGAAATGATGTTGATGCCAATCTAAAATCAGTCAAGAGAGTTTCAGCAAGAGTTTCTTTTTGGATTTCTGGTGCAACAAGCTTCATTCCGTGTTCCCAATGCCAAACAAAGACTTTATCTTTAGTTGATAAAGATTTAGATAAACCTTCCTCTTCAGTCGCGATGTCTTTAATCAGTTTTGCACCCAGTGCATGAGCTTTTTTAGAAAAGATTGGTAAGCCAATTTGATTTAGTGTTTTCATTTTATAAAGAATTTTCCGCACCGTGCGAAGCCGAGACTATTTTTTGTCATAAGACCATTCAGCAGAGTTATCAATTCTCGCCATATCTGTAAATTTAGGAAACAGAAAAACCTTTTAAAAGATTATATCATGGATAATAGTAATGTCAATATAACAAAAAAGCAGTAATATAATGCTTTTTTTTGTTATACTGTACTCATGAAAAAAATCTTTATAGGTATCATCAGTGTGGTTATAATTATTGGAGCTTTTACCACCTATTTTAACCGTGCACCAGATCGTATTACACCTGAATCTGGAATTATTTCACCAGCATCAGGAAAAATTATCGGTATTATTCCTGCTATGACTCCGAACATTACCTTTACGAAAAAGGGAATTGAAAACACAGTTGTAATTCCAGAATTATCAGGTGCGATGCATATGGTGTTGATCGAAATGAATCCTATGGATGTACATGTACAGCGTGCACCGATCTCTGGGACTATTATTGAAATGGAACATTATGAAGGTAAACATATAAACGCTATCGGCAAGGAAAAAATGAACATCGTAAACACGAATGAAAAGACAGTTACTGTGTTTAAAAATGAAACTAATACGGTCGCGGTGATTCAGGTTGCTGGAAAGGCAGCTCGCAGAATTCGTAATTATGTAGGAATTAATGAGACTTTAAATAAAGGTCAGATCTATGGACGAATTCTATTAGGGTCACAGGTAGTAATGTTAATTCCAGAAAATCATACTATTACAGTCCAAGAAGGGCAGCGCGTGGTGGATGGTCAGACAGTGATTGCAGAATAATTGACTTTATTTTTTATTATGACATAATAGTGTAAACCAAATAACTTCATAGCGATGAGAAAGAGAAAATTAGTCTTAAAGAAATTACCCGATGTTAAACCTGAAGAAATTATAATATCTCATCAGGGATCCGCAACTGTAGTTTCCAATCAAATACTTGCAGAAATTGATGCAGGCATGAATCCTCATCCGAACTGGCTTTTGGTAATGAAAAATCGATTTACAAAAGCCGTGACAGAATTCAGCGAACTGATGCAAAAGTACGGATACAAATCATTTCAGGAATTATGTTACAACATCAAAGTGAGTATCGCAGTTGTAAAACAGTTTTTAAACAAATGGGAAGTTGAATTTGAACAAGAGGCAGAAACAACCCTAGAAGTTTTGCAAAGTTTATTAGTACAAGCTTTCAAAAAAGCCGAAGCTCAACCAACAAGCGGAAAATGGTAATTAGTTTATTAATTACCAAAAAGACGAACAATCGTTC
>CAZKPY010000074.1:2851-3450 GCA_964554815.1 uncultured Candidatus Saccharibacteria bacterium
TTTTTTTATTTCTTCTTTTTCCCAGATTCGATACCAAGTAATGCAACTAATTCATCGACTGATGCACTGGCTGGATCAAGGTTATCTGGCAGATAAATTCGTTTCAATCCTGCTTTGATAAAATTTCCAGATTTTGATTTTAATATTTGCATTTCTTTCTTGGTTTTCGGATGAATGAACGTTGCGATTAGTTCTGTTCCTTTTGGTAATTGTTTTGGAGTGTTTAATAACGTGATTGCTTCGTCTAATGTAATCGTGTATGGATCCAGAGGTTTCTTGATTGATCTGAAATCTCGTCCCATACCGATGTATGGACCGAATCGTCCGACGTTTGCGATAATCATCTGACCATTTTCAGGGTTGATTCCCAGATCACGAGGTAGTTCCAGTAATTTAACTGCAATATCGAGCGTTAAATCCTCTGGTTTCATTCGTGGTGGCAGGCTGGCACGTTTCGGCATAATCACTGTTGCAGGTTGTGGTTCTTCAGCTGCTCCAGATTTTGCGAGTTCTTCTTTTTCTTTTTTAGTTAATCGTTTCTTTTTTAACTTTGGTGGTTTTTCAGGATTTTCTCCTAATTGTACATATGGACCGAATCG
>CAZKPY010000075.1:0-3445 GCA_964554815.1 uncultured Candidatus Saccharibacteria bacterium
CGAGTTTTAGCGAATAAAGAATTCCGTGATATGAAACTCTCGAAATGTAAAAATCCAATCATTACTGAATTCTGGAAATCTGCCGAGGCAACCACAGGCGATCAGGGATTGGAAAACTTCGTACCGTATATTTCATCAAAATTTGATGATTTTATCTCGAATGAATTTTTACGACCAGTAATTTTGCAGGAGAAATCAGCATTCAATTTTCGAGAAGTAATGGATAATAAGAAAATTTTGCTCGTAAACCTATCAAAGGGGTTGCTGGGTGAAAAAAACGCAAACTTGATTGGTCTCATTATAATTATGAAACTGCAGATGGCAGCGATGGGGCGTGCTGATGCGCCAGATAAAACTTTTCCACCGTTTTATGTATATTTGGATGAATTCCAAAACGTCGTTACCGACTCAATTGCAGCAATATTGTCCGAAGCTCGAAAGTATAAATTGGTTTTAAACATGACTCATCAGTATATGAAACAGTTACCAGATTTTATTCGTGACGCAGTATTCGGAAACGTAGGTAATAAAGCATTTTTCAGAATCGATCCGAATGATGCAGAGGTTGCAGAACAATTCATGACTCCTTTCTTTAAAAAGGATGACATCATGAAATTAGAAAACTTTAACTGTGTGGCATCTATTATGGTAAATGGAAAACCGGAGGCAGCGTTCAATATGGATACGTTCAACCCAGATGGATATGTTCAAAAAACCAATCTGGAACAAGTAGATATGTTGAAACAATTGTCGTATATGAAATATGGGCGCGACCGTGCAGAGGTACAACAGGAAATCGTAGACAAGTTTAATGCACAACGGGTAAGTTAGAAATCATTAAAACACCACAATTGGTGTTTTTTGATAGCTTGATTATTTAGTGATCATCAGGTACTCTGGGTGAATTATCATTAGATTTATTTTAAATATCAGTATGAATGAAAAAATTGAACGCACATTAGTTATCATGAAACCTCACACTGTTCAACGTGGAATTGTAGGTGAGATTCTAACTCGATTCGAGAAAATGGGATTGAAAATCATTGGTGCAAAAATGATTCGACCAACACGTGAACAGTATCATCACCATTACGAGACAATTGGAACAATGATTACTCGTTATAATGAACATATTTTTAATACAACGGTTGATATGATGCAGGATGCCCCAGTGATCGCACTGGTTCTCGAGGGAATCGAAGCAGTAGGTGTAGTTCGAAAGATGACAGGTGCTACAGAACCAAAATCTGCATTGCCAGGGACAATTCGTGGCGATTATGCTCATATGAGTTATGGTCACGCAGATGCAAATAATCTTGGATTACATAACATTATACATGCTTCAGGAAATCTCGAAGAAGCTGTACAGGAGGTTGCTCATTGGTTTTCTGAATCAGAATTGTTCGATTATGAATCAATTCATGAAATGTCAGCTCAAAAAATGAAAAAAGCATAATAAAACAATCGGAAACATTTTTTCAATTGCGTCCAGTTTTATTTCTTGATATAATAAAACCACTGGACACTGAAAAAAGATTTTTAAACATTTTTTTTCAAGGGAATCCGAGTAATTCTGTTCCGTGGAACAGGGTTCAGGAAAACCATCTTTATATAAGTGGTTTCAAATCTCTTTTACTCAGGTTCAGCTAAAAAAATCGACTCAGGTCGATTTTTTTAGTGGTCGTGGTATAGTGGGATCATGATGAAATACTTTAGACACACTGTTTTTAATAATAATTTATTCAGACTTGGATTGGTAACCTTATTACTCGTGGTGTTGCTCGAGGTGTGTGCTGACTTGTTCAATTGGTATTACGTTTTTTTGAATTTTGATACACCGATGCATATTTTAGGCGGAATGCTCGTTGGTTTTTTTGCATTGTCCTACACACGCAGTGATATGAATTTATTGCAAAAATTATTATGGGTGATTGCATGGTCTATTGCAATTGGGGTGTTGGTAGAAGTTGTAGAATGGGCGCTCGATCGTCTGTTTCATGTTCAGGTTGCTATGCTCATGCAGCCAAGTAATTGGGATACCATTACTGACATAATCCACGATTTTATTGGTGGAATTATTGCATATTGTGTTGCGTATTTTACAAAACAATTAGATTAATATTACAAGGTTTCCCACGGTGTGGGATTTCCTGTATACTGTCTGGTATATGACTGATAAAAAACTGTTTGGAACGATTGATTTTTATGGAGCTACTGGTGATGTGACAGGTGCGAACTTCTTGATTCAAATCAATGGAAAACGAATATTAGTAGATTGTGGATTACATCAAGGTGAACAGGCAGATCAAGACCCACAGAGTAATTTTGGTGATTTTCCTTATGATCCGAAAACTATCGATATTTTATTCGTGACACATGCGCACACTGATCATATTGGTAAAATTCCAAAACTCGTTCGTAATGGATTTCGAGGTGTAATTTATTCAACGCCACCAACACGCGATATTGCGCGGTTGATGTTCGATGATGCTGTAGGATTAATGCAAGATGAAGCAGAGCGAAAAAACTTGCCGATGATGTATGACAAGAAAGACATAGAAGTTGCAAACAGTCTCTGGAAGGTTGTCTCATATCATAACCATCTCGATATTGGAAATGAAATATCAGTTGAATTTTTTGATGCAGGTCACGTACTGGGATCATCGATGATTCAATTCTCGTATGGCGGCAAGAAATTACTCTGTACAGGCGATCTTGGAAACACTCCGACGACATTATTGCGTGACACAGAGACGTTTATGGAGCCGAATTTTCTCTTGATGGAATCGGTATACGGAGATCGTAATCACGATACAGAAGATCGTGCAGCTCATTTGGCTCGCGTGATTTCACAGGTTATCGCAAAACAGGGAACATTAATCATTCCATCGTTCTCTCTGGAACGAACCCAAGAGGTACTATACGAATTGAATAATCTGATCGAGGATGGAAAAGTTTCGCGCATTCCAGTCTATCTCGACTCGCCGCTGGCAATCAGTATTACTGACATCTATCGTGATGCAAAGGATTATTTCAATGCGACTGCAAAAGCTGACATTATGGGTGGTGATGATATCTTTAATTTCGACGGATTACATATTACCAGTACAACAGAAGAATCAAAAAAGATTTTTGCAGCGCCAGATCCGAAAATTATTATTGCTGGATCAGGGATGATGAATGGTGGGCGAATTGTACACCATGCACGACACTATCTGCCAGACGAGAATAATACATTACTGTTAGTAGGTTATCAGGCTGTTGGAACATTAGGACGAGTAATTCAAAGTGGTGAAAAATCAGTGCGTATTTTCGGTGAAGAAGTCCCAGTACGCGCAACGATTGATACTATCAGTGGATTTTCAGGCCACAAGGGATCTGATCAATTGGTTGAGTTTGTAAAATCAATCCACAAGAATATCGAAACCGTGTACGTGGTAATGGG
>CAZKPY010000076.1:0-3409 GCA_964554815.1 uncultured Candidatus Saccharibacteria bacterium
AAGAGGCATTTCTGCCCCTTCAGTCTTCTATGGTGGACCCTAGCGGACTCGAACCGCTTACCTCCTCAGTGCAAGTGAGGCGCTCTACCAGATGAGCTAAGGGCCCAAATGCGAACCTTATAGACCTTGGGAATTACCCCCCTGGTGTATTAAAATAAATTAATACTTTGGTTCGCAAAAACGAAGTTCGTCTTTCAATATAATTATTAATAGACTTGCCTCATTTTGATCGAAGAACAATCCGTAGATATTATAATGAAAAAAATATATTTTGCAACTCCCTCATCCTTGACATTAAAAGTATGTACTATATATTTAAATTAATTACTCATATTCAATCTCCGTTGAATGAGTTAGAAAAACATTATATAGTCCTGACTTTTTTAGGTCGGGATTTTTTTATTTCAAGAAATGCTTTGTTCGTAGGTTTTTATGGTATGTAATCGCGAATCGATGAGCCTCGCTGTTAGCGAGTAAAATATCGTGTTTATATTTCTTGATCAAAACATCATCACCAATAATCCCACGAGGTTTATGCCGAGCATCTTTTACCACCGAAACCAGTTCAATACCCTTTTCGATTCCGATATCTTTCAAGATTCGTCTGGCATGTTTATAATGCGTTTCCCCGCCATCAATCGCGATCATATCGGGCAGTCTCCATTCCGAATGTGTAAATCTGCGACGTAAAACTTCTTCGAGACTCTGTAGATCATGGATAGAGCCTTCCTTGAGAGATTTAATTTTAAATTTACGATACGATGATTTATCAGCATGACCGTTTTCAATCACTGTCATTACGCCGACTGTATTAGAACCTGAGATATGCGCAATATCGTAACTCTCGATACGAAACGAATTTACAGAATTTTCTCCATAGAAATCACGTTTAATCAATGACACGTCATTGATATGTTCGAGAGCGAATAATTTTCGCTTTGCAATATCTGCCTCTTCGAATTCCATTTTTTTCGCATGATCGTTCATTTTCTTTTTCAAGTCACGAACAATTCCCATCTTATTTCCTTTGAAAAATTGAATAATATATTTAATCGTTTCTGCATAAGCCATCCGTGCATCGGCAGTCGTGTGTTCTGGTGATAATTGCAGCTGTCGATAGAATCGGTCATGCGTTGGATTAATACTCTTCAAATCACGATAGGGGAAAATTTTCCGCAAGATATGCAACCCTGCCTGCAACATATACACACTCGGAAATGGGCCGAATGTTGCCTTGATTTTCACTGGAATTGTATCGAGCTGCTTTTGAACTTGTAATGTTCGTCCGCGAACAATTCCGATACGTGGAAATTCTTCGTCTGTGACGATCATATAGGCAAAGCTCTTGTTGTCTTTTTCTTTTACATTATATTTCGGCTGAAATTTCTTGATTAAATTCGCCTCGAGAATCAATGCCTCGAGTACCGTATCAGTTTCTTCGTAGGTAACCGTTTTTGCAGAGGTCACCATATCTAAAATCGCCGGACCACGCGTTTGAATTAAATCTGACGCAAAATAACTACGCACACGGTCACGCAGCGAGGTTGCTTTTCCAATATATAAAATCTCTTTTCCTTTTTTCCAGAAATAAACTCCAGGATTCGCAGGTAGATCAAGTTTTTTAAGATCTTGACTTTTCATATTTTGTATTCTATATTATTTTCAAATAAAATCAAACAATGGATTCATTACATAATAATTCAGATTCAGCCTTTCATAAAAAATATCTCAGTCGTCACACTCTTAATGAAATCAAAGAGCGTGATGATATTTTCCAAGATTATCCTTATAAAGAGAATCTTGTGCGTTTCTTTCAGGAAAAGGGTCAAGATTTTAAATTTCCAATCGGTACTTTTCCTTTAGAACATGCACTTAATGCATTAGAGCAAATGGAAGAAAACCAATGTCACTGGAATTCGCTACTTGCCTACAAATCACTTGGTGAGAAACCTAATGTTTATGTATGTTATGGTTTTGCTGATGGATATCTACAAACATATAATTCGCAGGATTATGTTAGTACTGTTCAGCATTCATTCGTACTCATTGAACAGGAGCTTCCAACAGGTACAAAAACGTTTATTTATGATCCTACTGTGGCTCTCATAAACTTAACGAAACAAGACGAAACGTTCACACTATTTAAAAACTATTTTGGAGTAAAACTTAGTCGCGTGTTTTTGGAAAAACATTTGATAGATCTCACAAAGGAAAACATTATCACTAATGTTTCGTGGTATCTAAAGAATAAAATATTTCCATCTTTAGAAAAAACTGATGAAGTCTTAAAATTATTGTAATCACACAGCTATCCGTTTGGGTAGTATTTTTTATTTGACATTTTATATAAATATAGTATTATATAAAAAATCAAATCATTCACCTTTTAAACTAAGATTATGCAAAAAACTGAAGAACAACGACTTGTTGAAATTATTTGTTGTATATTTGTATACAAAATAATGACTGAAAAAATCACAATCTATCAACTTGCTGATATTGAAAATGAGCTCAAAAAAATGATTTCTAAAACTTACATTAAACGAGAGCAATTTGTTTTAAACGTAGCAGAAAGTGTTGGAACCTGTGTTGGGTTTGTAACTGCGCTACTAGGTGATTCGGAGTCACATGAGAGGGTTCCGTCCATAAAATCATTCATTTGCAATGAATATTTAGATAACGATAGTGCAGAGGATGATTCAGATTATTTTTCAACTGAAGATGTATCAAATCTTGCTATTTTTTCTATCTGCTTGTTTGCAAAAATAATTCCAGTTTCTGAATTTTCATCATTATCAAATACAATACATCTATTTAAAGAAGATTTTGATGATGTTGAAAACATAGACAGTGAAATTATACGATTAATCTCAACTATAGGTTACAGTATTTTATCTGGAGAATTAAATGACGATCTAATCATGAATTTCTTTTCAAAAAATTAATCCAAAAAGCTATCCATTCGGATAGCGATTTTTATTAAAACAATTTTATAACATCTTTTACACTGATGAAAACCATGAGTGTAATCAAGAGGAGAAATCCAATTCCATTTACCCATGCGACAATGTTTGGGTTAATTTTTCGTCGCGTAATGGTTTCGATAATCACGATTAATACTCGCCCACCGTCCAATGCTGGAAATGGAATAATATTCAATACTGCGAGGTTAATCGAAATCATTGCCATCAGCATTATCACGAACACGGCTCCGATTTTCTGTGCATCACCTACTACAGAGACTAATCCGACTGGACCGGTGAGATTTTTCACATCAGCCGTTCCAGTGAATGCCCCGCCGATTAATTTCACGAATGCATGACCTGTGGCAACCGTTGCGTGATAGGTATTAATCAGTCCACTGTAGATTGACCGGAAAAATCCCTCGCGATACATTCCCACACGATCT
>CAZKPY010000077.1:0-3406 GCA_964554815.1 uncultured Candidatus Saccharibacteria bacterium
ATCGATTGCCTTGATACCGAATGGTGTCATGGAATTACGAAAATCAGTTTTTCCAATGTAGGTTACTTCTGCTGGGTTATCCATATTGATTTTATTATATAATAGTTTACGAAAAAAATACAATATATTTCGCAAGTTCTCCACATTTTGTACACTTGCGGAAGTTTAGGGTCGTGCTATTTTTAGAATATGAAGAAAAAAATTGGTACTAATATTGTCCGTATTCCACCTCAGGATATTGATGCTGAAAAGGCTCTCTTGGGTTCTATTATGGTTCGTCCTGTGGGTATTCACGACATTATGGACATTATTCGACCAGAGACGTTTTATGTTGAAAAACATGGCCTCATTTTCAAGGAAATGTTGGAACTCACTGGACGAAGTGAGCCAATCGATCTCGTATCTTTAACAACTCGATTACGCGAACGAAAATCTCTCGAAACAGTCGGAGGTATCAGTTATCTCAATGATATTGTTTCTATGGTTCCTGCATCGACAAATCTCGCACACTATGCAGATATTGTTTCTCGAAAATCAAGTTTGCGTAATTTAATTTCTGCTGGTGATGATATTTCAGAGCTCGGTTATGAAGAAAGTCAAGAAATCGAAACAGTGTTAGATACTGCAGAAAAATTAGTCTTAGATATTACCAGTAATTCCGGCAAGGTTACGAAATTCGTTAGTGCGCGTGAAATTTTACCTGCAGTATATGAAAGCATTCAGCGACTCGCAGATAATAAACACGAATTACGAGGTGTTCCGTCAGGATTCAAAGGTCTCGACCAGAAACTCGCAGGATTTCAGAAATCAGATCTCATCATTCTCGCCGCTCGACCATCAGTCGGTAAAACTTCCCTTGCATTGGATTTCGCACGACATGCAGCAATCGAACATAATGTTCCTGTTGGTATTTTCTCTCTTGAAATGTCACGTGAATCATTAATGAATCGTATGCTCGCAGCAGAGTCAAAAGTAGATGGTTGGAAAATGAGTAACGGAAATCTCCGCGAGGATGATTGGCTTGCACTGACCGAGGCAATGAGTCGTTTACAAAAGGCACCAATTCATGTGGATGATCAGCCAGGTAACTCGATATTGAAAATGCGTTCCACTGCACGACGATTGAAAATGGAACACGGACTCGGACTGATCATTGTCGATTACCTCCAGCTCATTACGACCACAAAAAACTATGATTCAATGGTAAACCAGGTAACTGAAATTTCACGATCACTCAAAGGTCTCGCTCGAGAATTAAATGTTCCCGTTATTGCACTCTCACAGCTCTCTCGTGCAGTTGAACAGCGTGGTGGAAAACCTCGACTATCCGATCTACGTGATTCAGGATCTATCGAGCAAGATGCCGACGTGGTAATGTTCATCCACCGTGAAGATAAATACGATAAGGATTCAGGACGACCGAACATTGCAGAAATCTTGATTGAAAAACACCGAAATGGACCGACCGGAATGGTTGAATTATTCTTTGACGGTGCGAAAACCAGTTTCCTCGATGTTGAAAAACATGATTTCAGTGATTTTGCACCAGAAATTTCTGCAGCATCACAATTTTCAGAAGAAAATTTTTAATCTATGACACCATTTGAACAATTAGCACAAGTATTTTCTAAATTCCCCGGAATTGGGCGACGGCAGGCAAAACGATTTGCCTATTTTGTCGTTCAATCCAATCCTGATTTTATACAGAATATGCACGACCTAATTGATCAAACACGAAAATCAGTAAAACTCTGTCCTATTAGTTTTCAATACTTTACGAGCAATGATCCGAATATTACAACTGCACCTATCGTACGTGATGTGAATCGAGATTCAGGCACCATTATGATCGTCGAAAAAGATCAAGATATCGAGAATTTTGAAAAATCAAAAATGTACCACGGTCAGTATTTCGTGCTTGGAAATTTACATGCATTACTCGATTCAGAGTTCTCGGATAATTATCGCATGAAAGTTCTAAATGCGATTATCACCGATCGTGGAAATAAAAACGAAATGAAGGAAATAATATTCGCACTGCCCGCAAGTCCAGACGGAGATCGAATTTCAGAAACCATTAAACAGGCATTGGAATCATTATCTGAACAATACAAATTCTCGATGAGCCAACTGGGGCGTGGATTTTCGACCGGTGCTGAGGTTGAATATGCAGATTCTGAGACACTTTCAAGTGCATTGGAAAATAGAAAATAAAAAACACCGAACGGTGTTTTTTATTTTCTATAACAATGGATTAAGTTTTTTAAAACCTTTCTCATCTAAATAATCAGTAAGATCAAAATGTGTTCCATTAAAATTGAAAGCTCTTTTCTTTATAGGATCAACCCATAAAAAGAAACTATATTTGTCTGTATTTTGTTGAAAAAGGATTTTACTTAATAGTTTTTTTAACTCTTTAGTAGGAATCGTAATAGTATGAGGAACAATTGAACGTCTCCCAGTTTTTACTGACCCTTCTAATACATGAATTAAAAATATAAAATAATCTGCAATTGATTTATTAATAGTATCTTTGTTCAGAAAGAACCATCCAGCTGACCCGTCACCATAGTCATTTATTTCTTTAAGTTTTGGTTCATAAGCTCTACTACCTTTTACTTGTATTGATGTTACTTTTCTACTTGTTTGATTTAATAGAATAAGATCAACATCTTTCATTTGTGCATTAAGTGGTATAAATACTTCAATATTTTTGGGTGTTTGATCACGTAAAATTCCAACCACAAGCGCTTCGTCTACGTTTAAGCTCCAAAAGTTTTTATAAGCTTTTCCCATATATTTATTCCTTAGGTCTCATAATCGGGAAGAAAATCACATCTCGGAGATTGTCCTGTTCTGTCAGTAATGCAACCAAACGATCAATTCCCATACCAAAACCTGTCATAGGCGGCATTCCGTGCTCCATAGCGGTCAGGAATCTCTCATCGATTTCCATTGCTTCGTCATCACCATCAGCCTTTGCAGATGATTGTTTTTCTAACAACTCTCGTTGAACCATTGGATTTACTAATTCTGCATATGCATTATTCATTTCAGCTCCTGCGATGATTAATTGATATACCTCTGCGGTTCCATCGGCATTCTGCTGAGCCAGTGGTTTCAAATCTCCTGGATAATTCGTAACGAATGTCGGCTGAACAATATTGTTTCGTGAAGACTTTTTATAAATGAAATCCAATAAGTTTGCCCGTCCTGTTTTTGAAATTTCCTTTTCATCCATTCCCCATTTTTTTGCAGATTTCTGAATATCGTCTAATGTTGCAGTGCTGATATCGAGGTTTGCATTTTTGCGCAGCAAATCATCAAAACGAACTCGCTCCCAAACTCCATCCAAGTCTACCTCAACCTTGTTACCTGATTTATCCTCGGTCATGAATATCATTTT
>CAZKPY010000078.1:0-3265 GCA_964554815.1 uncultured Candidatus Saccharibacteria bacterium
CTCATGCAGAAATCGGAAAGAAAATGGGGAAGTCTCGTGAATATGTTTCGAATAGTTTGCGACTGCTCGCACTGCCACAGGAAATCATGACCGCATTGTCAGAGCGAAAAATTTCCGAGGGACATACGCGACCACTGATGATGTTATCTGATCGACCCGAAGAGCAAACAACATTGTTCAAGGAAATCATGATCAAGAAATTGTCAGTGCGTGAAGCGGAACAATTAGCACGTGGAATTGCAAAGGAAAAGGTCCGCAAGAAAGATTACGAGTTCAATCCAGAGATTGCAAACTATGAAGAGAAATTTGCAGAATCATTGGGAACGCGTGTTCATATCGAACGTCGTGATGTAGGAGGGAAGATTGTCATTGATTATTTCTCGCCAGAGGATCTCGATACGATTTTGGAACTCTTGAAAAATAATCAGAGCAAAGGAAAAAATGCAATGTTAGATAATTTCATTGCGAATCAGGAACAAGAAAATCCAAAGCCTGAGATTACAAATATTCCAGAAGTTTATCATCCTGAAATTACAGCAGCACCTGCAGAACCAGAAGTAGGGAATATAGAACCATCATATCTGGCAACTAATGAACCTGAAATGCAACAGGTAGATATGCTCGATGACAGGTCAGATGAAGAGGTACAACAAGACGAAAACTCGGATTTGTACAATATTAACAATTTTACCCTGTAAAACCACAAAAAGCCTTATTTTAGGGCTTTTTTTGGTACGTAAGATGGTATATTGACATTATATATTATATATGATATAATAGAGTAAACAGATACTGTTAAACCACTTAAATTTATTCAAATGAAAAATTTATTATTCTTTGTTACCACAGCAGTTTTATTCTTTTCAGCTTGTCAAAAAGAAAACATTACACCGGTTGATTTTAATGAAATTAACGACACTGATACGATTACACATACGGATACAACAATCCATGTGTATGATACTGTTCAACATACTGTTGATACACCGCAGGTGCACATATCAGTTACAGATGTTTTAAGCAGAGCCTATGCCGTTGCATTCACAAACCCTGTTAGTTCTGCTTTTGCAGATGACAGAGCTATGGGTTTTGAAATTACTTTTACTCTACAGGCTGATGGTGAGATTTATTTCGCCAAAGATCAGTTAAGAGAGCTAATTGGAATTGCCGATAGTATGTACACGAATCACGGTATACATTCGTTTATTTCCGGAAATTATGTGATTGATAATAGTGGATTATATAAAATCCAAAAAAATCAGCCACAATATATCACCTTATCAATGGTGGTTTCCAGAGATACATCTGCAGTCAAAGTTCCTGTTGCAATGTCAGTTCCAGTTTTCGATTATCGTGTAAAAAACAATAATCAATTCAAAGCACAGACGGTTGCAATCGGATTAAAAACTGACGATGTAATGTTTTAACTCTAAAATCGAATAGGGATAGTAAAAGGTCAATTCATTTGAATTGACCTTTTCTAATACAGCTATTTCATTTTATTAATCTGTTCGATTAATCCTTGCAATGTCTTTTGAATATTTTGTAATGTTTTATCTTGCTTTTCTTCTTCATCCGAATCTGCAATATCATCTACATCTTTTTCAATCTCATCGATATCTTTTTCGATACCTTCTACGTCCTCTTGAATCTCATCGACATCAGCTTGAATCTCATCAATATCCTTCTCAATCCCCTCTACATCTTCTTGAATTTCGCCTACATCGGTAGAGATTTCTTCGACATCTTTTTGAATTTCATCAATATCCTTCTCAATCCCCTCTACATCTTCAGAAATTTCTTGGATCTCACGCGATACATGTTTAATTCGTCGTTCGCTACGGTTTACAGACATCTGAATAAAAATGGATAGGTAAATAGCTTCCAGAGATACAATTGTTGTTAATACTAATAATACTCGATCTACAGGAACACCAATAACTACCAATGTAAATGCAATGAGGAATAGTACAGTGTGCACCAACAGTGATTGAGTCGATCCGACCCAGCGTGTAGCGCGTATTGCAATTTTTTCGAGGAATTTTGCTGTCATCGTTTTGTACTATAACATATTTTTTACCTTTATTCAAATTTCCTTTCATTTAATATTGTTATCAGGTATAATTTCAATATGGAAAAAATATCACAACCTAAAAAATTATTAAAATGGGCAGTCAGTATTGCGCTGGTTATTGTTATTAATTTATTCTTTCATTATATTATCGAATTAGTATATCCAGAACCAACGTTTGAAAAATTCTGTCCGATGAATCCTGTACAGTATGTTACTGCAGAGACATGTGTTGCCGGTGGCGGACAGTGGACGAATAATCAATTCTCTCCACAAGAAATTACCAAAGCAGTAAAAGACGGTCAACCTCTCGGATATTGTGATGCAAACTTTACTTGTAATCAAAATTTTAATGATGCACACAGTGTATATAACCGAAATGCTTTCGTCGTACTGGTAGTTCTCAGTATTATTGTTCTCGTTGCTGGAGTTTTCGTTCCAGTCGAGGTCCTGTCTATGGGGTTCTCTTGGGCCGGTGTAATTTCATTAATTGTTGCGACATTTAAATATTGGTCAGACGCGAACAGTATTATGCGCGTAGTAATATTAATTATCGCTCTTGCGATGTTGATTTGGCTTGCGATTAAAAAACTGAGGGAATAAAAATCTCCTTTTTCAAGGAGTTAAGCAGCTGTACGTCTTTTCTGAGACCATTCTATTTCGAGTAAGGCTTCATAATCCGCTTTGATAGTATCAAAGTTATATTCAGATTTATTCCACTCCATTACTTGCTCAGGATTTTTTAATTCCCAGATTTCCATCGCTTGGATAACTTCTTTAATAGCAGTATCCAATTCTGGTTTTGTGAAATATTTTTTATTTATCTGCCCTTTAAAAATGTTTAAAAAACCTTTTAATCGGGATTCGATATTAGTAATAGACTCTCCTGTTTTCAGCAGTTCTATAAATTTTTGATGAAACATAACCATATTACTCTGATTTTTTAAAAGATTATCATAACCTGTATCTTTTGAAAACCCTCGATTTTTCGAGGGTTTTTGATATACTTGTTTGATATGATGGAAGGAATTCAATCAATAAGAGGAAAACAGGAATCAAAACAAGAATTAATTCTCAACCATTTTAATGGGCTATTCAAAGATAATGAGGTAGTAACGCAGAATTTAGTAGCAGGAATAAAGGAGTTAAAAGATAAGGATTCACAAAAAATTAGAAGAGAGCAGTTGGATATTT
>CAZKPY010000079.1:0-3213 GCA_964554815.1 uncultured Candidatus Saccharibacteria bacterium
AGATATACCATATTTTTATAGCTTTTCCTAGAGTTTATTCTGTTGTTGGTTTATCTGCAGAGGTTGGTAAATGTCGCATTACATAGAGCGCTCCGATGAGTAATAATATAAAAACAATCATAAATACAAGAGCTTTTGAGTTTGTTTTTGCAAGAGGAATGTTTTTTGTCGGTTCAGATTCGATAAAGAGTTTTTCAGAATCCTGGTTTGGAGAAACTTCCTGAAGCAATGATGTTGTTTGTAGGCTATTTGAATAGTGTGGTTTTATAGTAAAACCATTTGGTGTTGTTAATGTCACCTTTTCTCGGTTCAAAGTCATAGCATGAACCGATTGAGGAATGGTAATAGCTTTCCCTTTTGGGATAACAGTATAGAGTGGAAATGTAAACACAGATAATCCACGTGATAATTTCCAATTACCGATATCAACATCGTCTGATGATTTATTTTCTAAAATAATAGAATTATTACTGCGATTTTCTGAAACAGTGATAGTTGCAGGAATAACTGTAATTGTTTTTTGATGAATAGTGTCAGGTTTTAATTTAAAAACATTCGAATAGTATCGTAACATGACAACGTATTCACCTGCAGTTTGATAAGTGTGAGTAAGTGGTGTGTTTTTATAAAAACTATATGATGAACCATCACCCATTGACCATTCGAACCGTCCGCGCAAATCATTATATTTTCCATCCAATTTTACCTCTGATGAAAAATCTGCAGGAACTTGTTCGATAATAATTTCAGGCAGTATCATTCGTGACGAATAGGTTGGATCTGGATCTACTTTTATCACATTATTTTCAGTAGGTTCATCTACTGCAACTGTCGGCGGATTTACAGTTTCCTCCTCATCATCTACAGGATTTCCAGAACTACTGTTACTAGACGCATTTATTAATCCTGGCGTCGCCGGTGCTGTTACCCATGTTCCTGTCTGGGTACGCTGCATAGTTTCTTTGCTTGTTGAATTTCCTGCGATCCATCCCGAAGACATTGAAACTAAATCTGCAACTGATTCTGTATTTGTAGTTAATGTTAATGTCTCGCCACTATTGGATAATGCCCCACTGTAAATCACACCCGCAGGAACATTCTGTACTGTTGTATCATCGGTTCGTTCTAACAAGAAAAAGCCACCAGCACTGATAGTTCCAGTCAAATTAATTTCAGGTGATCCGTCAGTAGCTTTTAGGCTCCAGCCGTCTAATACAACAGGTGCAGTGCCTGTGTTATGTAATTCAATCCATTCATCATTCGCTGATGTTACCGTTCCCATCCATGCGACCTCGTTAATAACTATGTCAGCTGATGCAATTTTCGTAACACAAAACAAGATTATAAAGAGTATAAAATATCGCCGCATAGTTAATTAATAATTATTCTAATATTTTTTTCAAGATATCTTCAGGTACTTCGCGTACTGCATGAGTTTCATTTTCTACAACTTTTTTTTCAACAGTCTTTACGATAGGTTTCTCCTCAGCAGTTTCTGCAGATTGTATAATGGTTTCAACATGTTCTACATCAGTCACCATATCCTTTAATGATAAATCGCTCGTCGGTGTTTTTGGTTTTTGTTCTGCTTTTGCTTTTTCTTCATCTTTTATTTTCTTTGCTTTCTCAAGTGCTTCAAGTAATGCATTTTTTGTTTCAGGTTTTGCAGCACGGTCTTTTACTGGTTTATCTAAACTCTTTGTAGCTATTGGTGTGACAGGTTCGATTTTTGGTAACTCGACTTTCTTGGTCTCTGTTTTTTCAACAACCTTTGCAGGAATGTTTTCTGTAACAGAAGTTTCCAATTGACCTAATAAATCATTCATTTTCGATGATAGTGGCGTTGGTTTATCAGAGACAGTTTTTTCTACAGGTTTTCGGATTTGGGTTTTTGATTTATCTGCAACGACATATTTTGTTGTTTTTGGTGCAGTGATTTCTAACGGTTGAATTGCAACTGCGGTATTAGCTTGTGTTGCAGATGGTGCAACAGGTACTGGTTTACTTTCTTTTTTATTATATCCGAACCATTCAATAATTTCTCCTTCAACATCTTTTCTTGGTCGAGAGAACTGTTTCTGAGATTCAGCAATTACTGCAGTACGATGAGAGACTTCTACGCGGTCTAATGGTCCCATAGTGAGTGCAGAAAATGGTCGAGATCCCATATTGTCGATTTGTAATGTTACATAAAATTGACCGAATTGTAGGTTCTCTAAATCATTTGCAGTAAACACTGGTGTAAATACTTTTTCGAGTAATTCAGAATCCAATGGTCCCACACGGAATGCAACAGTAGTTCCCATGTTTCCAAATACTGCATCACGAATAGTTTCCTCCATCTGGGCTACGTATTGGTTTGCAACTGTTAAACATAGTTTATATTTTCGTGCCTCTGACAGAATGTTCGCAAATGAATCGTTTGCAAAGTTTTGGAATTCGTCTACATAGAAATAAAACGGAGGCATTTTATCCATTACCGCAGCTGACAATTCAGCTCGTGACATAGCTGCGAGATAAATTTTTGTAATTAACATCGCACCAAACAATGGTTGGTTTTGTTCTCCAATTTTTCCTTTTGAGAGGTTGATAATAATAATTTTACGTTCGTCCATTGCCTTACGAAAATCGAATGTTGATTGGGGTTGTCCCACAATATTTCGAACTAATGGATTCGTAGTAAATTGCCCAACTTTGTTAATCAACGCTCCGGTTGCTTCACTCCATCGTTTATCATCCCATCGCCCTAATTCTTCCCATGCATTTTTCACGGTTGGGTCTTGAATATTTGCGACAACTCGTTTTCTGAAGTCTTTATCGGTTAGGAATCGGTTAATTGAAAGTAATGTCGGATTTGGATATTCCAACAATGCGAGCATAGTGTTATTCAAGATGTATTCCATTCGTCCTGAAAATGCCTCTGGCCAAATTTTCTTGAATACGGTCATTAATCCATCAACAACCAATGGTCGTCGTTCTGGATCAGTATCTTCCAGAGGGTTAAATGCAACAGGAAAATCCGTATCAGATGGGTTTAAATAAATAACATCCTTGATACGATCTTCTGGAATGTAATCTAATAACCGTTCAGCTGAACCTCCGTGTGGATCGATGAATGCAAAACCTGATACATTACGGAGTTCTTGGAGAGGCATGGTCTCTACACAAGTCGATGTTCGGGGTCGCGTTTTTCCGGTCGGGTAGAGGTGTGTG
>CAZKPY010000080.1:0-3137 GCA_964554815.1 uncultured Candidatus Saccharibacteria bacterium
TTCAGTCAATTTTTCCAAGAAATTGAAAAGCGAGTTCCTACTAATAATGTAACTGAGCAATCAGAATAATTATATGAGCAATATATTAAAAATATTTTTACCATCCGTTATTGCGTTTTTGATCGGTATTGGAATTACTCCATTTCTGACACATTATTTTTATAAATTTCGACTATGGAAACGAGTTTCGCGATTAGATAACGCAGAAGAAATGAGTCCAGCGTTCAAACAGCTGCATGATGCAAAAACTGAAACAGGTACGCCACGCGTCGGTGGTACTATTATTTGGGGTTCTGTTTTGATTACTATTGCTATTATATTTTTATTAAAAATAGTATTCGGCGGAGCAGTTTTCGAAAAATTAGATTTCTTTAGTCGTAATCAGACATTAATTCCTCTGATTGCTCTGGTATTCGGAGGTCTCTTTGGATTATTCGAGGATCTCGTAGAGGTATTTACTGAGAAAAAATTTGTCGAGGGTTTACCTGCCAGATATTTAGTTATTATTGTTGCAATGATTAGTTTCGTTGCGGCGTTATGGTTTTACATAAAATTAGGAATGCAAGATCTCTACGTTCCATTCATGGGATATTGGCATGTAGGTTTATGGTTTATTCCAATTTTTATCATAGTAGCTCTGGGAACATTTTCGAGTCGTGTGATCGATGGGGTAGATGGACTCGCAGGTGGTGTTATGGCGATTGCATATGGCGCATTTGGTATGGTTGCATTTATGCAAAACCAGATTGATATTGCGACATTTTGTTTCGTAGTTACTGGTGGAATACTTGCATTTCTCTGGTTTAATATTCCACCAGCACGATTTTTTATGGGTGAAACAGGAATGCTTGGACTTACCCTTGGATTGGTATGTATCGTGTTTTTAATCGACGGAGTCTTTTTATTACCTGTTATTGGTGCGTTATTGGTCGCAACATCATTTTCTTCTGCGATACAGATGTTCTCAAAACGTTATTTCAAGAAAAAAATATTCAAGATAGCGCCACTACATCATCATTTTATGGCATTGGGTTGGTCGCGTGAAAAAATTACAATGCGTTATTGGGTATTATCGCTGATGTTTGCTGTTATTGGAATTATTATTGCAATGATTGGATAATAATTATTGAGCTTGGTGTGATGATATGATATAGTTGGTGTAATTATGATGAAGGCAAAAACATTTTCTGTTGATAAAACATTTTTAATAATCACGGGAATACTGTTGGTATTTGGTCTGTTGGTTTTTTTGTCTGCGTCATTGTCGTTACTCGGATCAAAAACAGGTGAGGTGTGGAAAATATTACTGAGTCAGGTTGGTCTCGGGTTATTTGGCGGTATTATTGGTGCTTATATTGTTACGAGGGTTCCATTAAAATATTTAAAATCATTAGCACTACCAATGGTTGTTGTTGGATTAATATTAACAGCGCTTGTATTGGTTCCTGGTATCGGATTTAGATCAGGTGGAGCTGTTCGTTGGATTAATCTCGGATTTATTTCGTTTCAACCAGTAGAAATTTTGAAATATACCATCATTATTTATTATGCAGCATGGTTAGCATACAGTGAACCATATCGAGAAAATATAAAATATACATTGTTACCATTACTTGTCATTTTAGGTATTGTTGGTGCAATTTTATTAGCGCAGCCTGACACGGACAATCTCATGATCATTATTATGACATGTATGTTAATGTATTTTATTTCCGGTGCGCCGTGGAAACATATCATTGGGATTACTCTTGGTGGAATTGCGCTCGGTGGAATATTAATTTTAAATCGACCATATATTTTCGATCGACTCACTACATTTTTAGACCCGACCCACGATCCGTTAGGTTCGTCGTATCAGGTTCAGCAGGGATTGATTGCAGTAGGTTCAGGGAAAATAGCAGGACGAGGTTTCGGTCAGAGTATTCAAAAATTTAAATATTTACCAGAACCATTGAGTGATTCAATCTACGCAGTAATGTCAGAAGAGTTCGGATTTATTGGTGCGGTAACGTTGATTATTTTATATATTTGTTTCGGATTGCGTGGATTTGTAATTGCGACACGAACAAATGATTCGTTTCATAAATATGTGGTCGTCGGCATAGTTTCATTGATTCTATTTCAATCATTATTAAATATCGCCTCCACGATTGCATTGTTTCCGCTATCGGGATTGCCGTTGGTATTCGTCAGTCATGGTGGAACAGCACTGTTTTTCGCATGTTTAGCGGTCGGCGTTGTATTAAATATTTCCCAATATCAGAAAACAGTCACACTTCCAATCAAGAGAACTTCATAGTATACTGATGTCATATGAAAATTGGATTAACAGGCGGTGGAACAGGAGGACACTTTTTCCCTGTAATTGCCGTTGCACAAGAGATTAATAAAATTATTGATGAAGAAAAAATAGCGAACGTACAGTTGTACTATTTTTCTGATGCACCATACGATCGTGAGTCATTATTCGAAAATAGAATTCATTTCGTAGAGATTCCAGCTGGAAAATTACGCCTGTATTTTTCACTTAAAAATTTCACAGATATTTTTAAAACCGCATACGGATGCTTGGTTGGTTTTATAAAAGTATTTCAGATTTTCCCCGATGTGATTTTCGCAAAGGGTGGCTATGCATCATTTCCGACATTGTTCGCAGCTCGTATATTACGCATTCCTGTAATTATTCATGAGTCTGACTCTGCACCAGGACGGGTTACGAAATGGGCAGGAAAATTTGCAGAATTTGTTGCATTGTCATATTCAGAATCAGCTGAATATTTTCCTGCTAACAAAGTCGCCCGAGTTGGTCAGCCAGTGCGACCAGAATTAGAACATCCAATCCGTGATGGTGCCTATGAATTTCTCGGACTTGAAACGGGGGTTCCTACGATATTTATCCTCGGAGGTTCATCAGGTGCTGATATTATTAATGAAGCAATCTTACAAGCTCTACCAGAGTTAATTCAGAATTATCAGATTGTCCATCAAACAGGTAAATTATTGTTCGACGGGGTCAAGAGTCGTGCAGATTTGTTATTAGAAGAAAATGAATTCAAATCACGATATAAACCATTTCCATTTTTGAATTCACTTGCAATTCGAATGGCTGCAGGTGTTGCAAATATTGTTATCACTCG
>CAZKPY010000081.1:0-3032 GCA_964554815.1 uncultured Candidatus Saccharibacteria bacterium
AATTTATAATTAACAGATGAGTATCGGAATAACGTAGTGGTACTGGCATTTTTAAGAGGTTTGAGAGTGTACCTGATAGGTTTTTTTGAAATCCAACATCAGGTGTAGTCGGATCAGTGGACAATAGATTTGCGTTTATTTGTGTGAGTTTTTCTGGAGTAATACGGATCGGTTTCAGTGCTGCCATGACAGCAGATTCATAGGATGCCTCAGTTTCTGGTGTATTATCAACGAGGTTTAAATCATCAATCGAATAACTGGTTAATTGTCGATCTAACGAATCTGCATAATCCAACATTTCTTTACTGGTTGCAGCCTGTAATGCCTCGGTAATGTCGTTTCCTTTCGGTTCGGTCAGTAGGCGCTGGTAGACTTTTAATGCTAGCTTATCTTCCACGGTAACCGATTCTTTTGATAGGTTTACTACCTCGCGAATAGAATCGGGCACATCAGTTTTTGAATTAGGGATACGTGGATCGGTTCCTAATAATGTTTCTTGCCAATCAAGTAATCCGTCACCATCAGTATCTTCATCAATACTCAATGTTGTTTGTGGTTGTGTAATCTCTGGATTGGTAATTGTTGTAACGAGACCTTGTTTGTTGAAGATTTTATTTTTTAGAGTAATGATTGGATTTCGTAAAGCGAATAGTATTGCGATTACAACAAGGACACCAATAATAATGCGTATTTTTTTACTCGGCATGTATTTATGCAAATTTTGATGAGAGATATTATTTTCCATATTGCATAGTATACAACATATTGGTAATAAAAAGCCAGTCGGCAACTGTTAAATCCTCCGAACGTACGCTCAGAGATAGTTTTCGTTTTTCCAAGACTGATTCGATGAGTTCTCTATTCCCTAAACCAGCATCAATCATATTTTTTATTAACACTTTTCTCTTGTGAGCGAATCCTGCATGAATTATCTTGAAAAACAAATCTTCATGTATCGGTGTTTCGAAGTTTTTCTTTGTGATATCAGTAATAGTGATTACAGACGAATCGACGTTTGGTACTGGGTTGAAATTACCACGAGCTACATGAGTTATTAATTTAGGTATTCCATAAACCTTTACACTCAATGAGAGTAATGATTCCTTGTTATCTTTTGCTAAAATTCTGGTTGCAACCTCTTTTTGGATTAATACCACCATTCTATCGGGCTGATATTTAGTTGTTAGAAACTTACGGAAAATAAGACCTGTTATGTTATAAGGGATATTTGCGACTACAGAATAAGGTTTTTTTGATAGTATGAGCTGTTTCGGATCAAAATCAAGTATATCTGCATGGATGAGATTCAGATGTTTTTTGGTGATTTCAGATTTAAACTTGTCCGAGAGGATACTATATAATGTATCGTCCTTTTCAACGGCCACGATTTTCGATGGAGTTGTTACTAACCGTTCGGTTAATGCACCTAATCCTGGACCGATTTCGAGGATGGTTTTATCTGAGTTTGGTTCGGCAGCATCAATAATCCGAGTTAATACTCGTTCAGAGACAAGGAAATTCTGACCGAGAGATTTTTTAGGGACAACAGGTAGTGACATAAAATCACTATAGCATAAAGGGATGATTTCAAGCATTAATTGACACGTTTCCAGTAATGTTTCGCTATCAAATAATTTACTTGCTGGGAAGTTTTCGTGTGCTATCCTTTATATCAAGTGGACATACAGGTCCCTTTCCGATATTGCAGCACGATAGATATGATTGCACGATAGATATGATTGTAAAAAATAACAGAACTATTCATTAGTAACATCTTGGTCAGTTTCTGTTGTTTATTTTTTCCCAGGCTTATAAACTATTCTCACATTTTTACTTTTCAAAAAACTCTTCGATGGGTTATTGTCGGTAATATTATAGTAATTGCAGGTTTGGTATTTATTCCGAATCTTGTTTTTGCTGGATTGTTCAGTTCACCTGCCCACGCAGGAAATGCACGAGTTGAAAGTATTCAAACGCTTCCAATACTTCAGGCGAGATTATCTCCAATGATGTTGACCTCTGTTGGTGGGCCTGATCCAATCACTGATGAGGACAGTTTAACGAACCAGAATGGGTTATACGATCTCGATAATATTGATGTACCATCGAATGATCAGATTTCTACCTATGTAGTTCAGTCAGGAGATTCAATTTCTGAAATTGCTGATCGATATGATGTTTCTATAAATACTATTCGCTGGGCAAACAATATCCCTAAAAATCAAGGTGTAAAAGTTGGACAAAAATTAGTAATCTTACCTATTACAGGTCTCCGACATAAAGTTGCAAAAGGGGATACAATTGCATCTATTGCTAAGAAATACAAAGCAGATGTTAAGGATATTGAATCATATAACAACCTCGACAGTAACGAAGATTTGATTGCGGGAACTATGATTATTATTCCAGATGGTGAGCTAGCAATTACACAGACACAAATAGCAACTATCAAAGCAAAGTCAGGCGGGAAAAGTACTGATGCCCAATATAAATCTGCATTGGTAAAAATTTCTAAAAATAATACAACAGATGTTAATGACGGATATTACGCTCGACCAGTTCAAACGAACGGTGGAAATATCAGAAAAACACAAGGTTATCATGGTCCGTATAATGGTGTTGATATTGGTGCTCCTATAGGGACTCCAATTTATGCAATGGCTGATGGTGTAGTAATTCTGGCAAGAGTCTCAGGCTATAATGGTGGATATGGTGGAATTACTATTATTCAACATGATAACGGAACACAGACAGTGTATGCACACCAGAGCGCAATTAATGTAGAAGCTGGTCAGCAAGTTAATAAAGGTCAAATGATTGGTAAGGTTGGAAACACAGGACGATCCAGTGGTCCACACCTACACTTTGAAATCCGAGGTGTTAGTAAAACTCCAGTTCTCTACTAAAAATTAAAACCACACAGCTGTGTGGTTTTAATTTTGTTTCGGTCGATATTGTAATGCCTCAAGAATATGATCTTCAGAAATCTCAGCAGAGTTTTCCAGATCTGCAATAGTTCGAGCAAGTTTTAT
>CAZKPY010000082.1:0-2994 GCA_964554815.1 uncultured Candidatus Saccharibacteria bacterium
TGATAATGATGGGAAAATTATGAAACTTTTTCAACATGCCAGCGTGAATAATATTCATCCACATCCAGGTCATGTGTATCGTTTAACTCGCTCTAAAGGTCTGAGTGAAATTATAGCAGTCTGTACAAAGATTCCGAATACTCTGTTACGGATTTCTATAGGTGACGCATTGCAACGAATTGTCACCATGATAGAATCTGGTGAACTCGACAAGCGTTCAGATGTTAAAACGACCACTTTGATAACCAACCAATCTGGTTTGGAGCAATATCGAATTACAGTTGATCATACACCGAAATATTTCGCCGTGTATATTACCAATACTATTGGTCATTTTATCTTTCCAGAAGGTGATGGAATTCTCTTGATGGAAAATCCACCTATAGATGAAAAATAAAATAATACAGAAAATATATCCCGTAACCAATAGTTAAGGGATTTTTATTTACATTTTTTTCTTAAATTTGATATACTATTATTATGGAAAATACCTATCATCAAAACCTAGAAACATTATTAGACTTGGTTATGCAAAACGGTGCATCTGATTTACATCTCGGCGAGGGGCGGCATCCGTTTATTCGTGTGAACGGAGAACTTATTCCAATTATTCAGTATCCAGAACTCACTCGCGAGGATATTTCAGGACTTGTTGCGGCGATGACAACACCAGATAACTTGAAAAAAATTGCGCGACTCGAAGAAATTGATTTCGCATATGATCACAAGGGTAAAGTTCGATTTCGTGGAAATGCCTATATTCAGTCAGGAACATTAGCTGTTGCGTTGCGTGCAATTCAGGATGTGAAAACTCTAAAAGATCTCCATTTACCAGATGTATTGGAACAATTCATCATGCCGAAACAGGGATTCTTTCTCGTGGTAGGTCCAGTAGGTCAGGGAAAATCAACCACACTTGCAGCGATGGTTGATATGATTAACTCAACTCGAAAAGATCACATCGTAACCATTGAACAGCCAATTGAATATTTGCACAAGGAAAAACAATCGATCATCGATCAGCGCGAAGTTTCTCTCGACACTAATACATTTGCCAGTGCTCTAAACTCGGTGTTCCGTCAGGATGTTGATGTAATTTTAGTAGGGGAAATGCGTGACCCAGAAACTATTCGAACAGCCGTAACAGCAGCGGAGACTGGACACTTGGTTTTTTCAACACTCCACACGAATTCTGCGGCACAGACGGTAGATCGTATTATCGATTCATTCCCAGCAGAACAGCAAGACCAAGTTCGCATTCAGCTGGGCGGATCATTGCTCGGAATTTTTTCACAGCGTTTAATCCCAAGTCAAAAAGGAGGACTGGTTCCAGCGTATGAGCTCTTGATCAATACAAAAGCCGTAGCAAACGTGATTCGTGAAAACCGAACAAATGAAATTGACATGTTAATTGAAACAGGAACAGAACATGGAATGATTTCATTAAACCATTCATTACTTGAACTGGTTCGTGCAGGACATATTACACTAGATGAGGCTCGATCGTATTCATTAAATCCACAGGGATTGGAACAAGGAGTTTAGGGTTATATATTGTAAAATCTTACTTTTTCATAATTTGCGGAACGCAAGCACCCTCACGACTTCTCGCAGAAGTCTGTGGGTCCGGTCCTCGATTACTCGAAAGTAAGTTTTTTTCATAAACTATTACATTTTCTATTATAATTATGCTATTATTATCATATGCTATTTAATTACACCGTATTAACCCCAGAGGGATCTCAATCGAAAGGTCAAATCGATGCAGGTTCAATGGACGCAGCAATCAGTTCACTACAACGCCGAGGTTTTGTAGTGGTTTCTGTGTTGCCTGATGTACAAAAAAACTTCTTACAAAAGAAATTTTCGGTATTTGATCGTGTTCCTGCAAAAGATGTCGTAATCATGTCACGTCAGATTGCAGCATTATTCGAGGCTCAGGTTTCCGCGATCAAAGCATTCACACTGCTCGCCGAAAATTCAAAGAGTAAAACATTATCCTTCGCGTTATCCAGTATTGCTCAGGATATTCAGGGAGGTATCACGATTTCAGGTGCGATGGAAAAACATCAGAACGTTTTTTCTACATTTTATATCAACATGGTACGTGCCGGAGAGGAATCAGGAAAACTAACTGATTCATTCCGATATCTTGCGGATTATTTGGAACGACAATATGAATTAACCAGTAAAACGAAAAACGCACTGATTTATCCTGCGTTCGTTATTACTACATTTATCGTCGTAATGATTCTGATGTTGACGATGATTATTCCTCGACTCTCAGGTTTCTTGATCGAAACAGGACAACAGTTACCAATCTACACACGTGTTGTAATTGGATTGTCAGATTTCTTTGTTAACTACGGAATATTCTTGTTAATTATTGTTATTGTACTCGGATTATACTTTGCTCGAATGTCCAGAACTCCAAAAGGTAAAAAACGTATTGATGGATGGAAAATCAGTTTCCCAGCAATCGGAAATCTGTATAAAAAAGTTTATCTCTCACGTATTGCAGATAATCTCGACACGATGTTGTCGTCCAGTATTCCCGTACTGCGAGCATTAGAAATCACCGGTGAGGTAGTAGATAATGAATTATACAAAGAGGTTATGGTTCAGGCAGTAAACGATGTAAAGGCAGGTATTTCAATCTCGTCATCATTCGAAAAACATGAGATCATTCCACCGATTATGGTGCAGATGGTACGCGTAGGAGAGGAAACAGGATCTCTTGGTTCGATTCTAAAAACACTTGCGACATTCTATAAACGCGAGGTGGATGGGGCAGTGGATACATTAATTGGACTCATCGAGCCAATCATGATTGTAGGTCTCGGAGTTGGTGTAGGATTCCTCTTGACATCAATCTTGCTTCCGATTTATAATATTGCTAGCTCATTGTAAAGCAATGAACAGTGATATACTAATACTATTATTCATTAATACAGTGAAATTTAATTTCTTATGAAAAACTTATTTAAAAAATCA
>CAZKPY010000083.1:0-2974 GCA_964554815.1 uncultured Candidatus Saccharibacteria bacterium
TTATAAAATATGGCACGAAAAAAGGCAGTTACTCAAGCCTCGACTGAAACGCTGGAGCCACGAGTTTACGAACTTGGCTTCCTATTGTCACCAGCGATTCGCGAGGAAGACCTTGACGCTCGAACAGATGAGATCAAGGACGTTATTACAAATGCAACAGGTGAGGTTATCACTATGGAGCGACCAGAATTTATCGACTTGGCTTATCAAATGATCAAGGTGATCGATAACAAAAATGTTCGTTTCGATCAGGGATACTTTGGATGGATTAAATTCAACCTTGAACCGAAAGAATTAAAAACAGTTACTGAATTGCTCGAGAAAAATGTACTTATCATCCGAATGTTGATGGTGAAAACAGTTTCTGAGAACACTATCATCAGTAAAAAACCTCTTTCAAAAATCTTGAAATCAAACGTTCGCGAATCAATCGTAGAAGGTGAAGAGGTTATCGAATCTGAAATCGAAGAAGACATCGATCCAGGAATGGCTGCAATCGAATTGCAAACACCTGTGAGTGATGAAATCGAAGAAATCATTGCAGAAATGCCGGTCGAAGAATTAGAAGCAGAAGTTCAAGAATAATCTCGAACTTGCACACGGAATACCTTTGAGATATAATTTGGTTTGTTAGTATTAAAAAACTTAAACCACAAACCAATATATGTATATCAACAAAGCAATCATCGCAGGAAATGTCACACGTGATCCAGAACTAAAATCACTACCATCAGGAGTCAAGGTTACTACATTCTCTGTAGCGACAAACCGATTTTGGAAAGACGCAACAACTGGAGAACGAAAAGAAATGCCAGAATATCACAACATTGTAGTCTTCGGACGACAAGCTGAGAATTGTGCACAGTATGTAAAAAAAGGTAGTCAGATATGTTTAGAAGGCCGCATCCAGACCCGATCATGGGAACAGGACGGACAGAAAAAATATCGAACTGAAATTATTGCAGACAATGTACAATTCGGATCTCGACCTGCAACTGCTGGTGGATCATCATATGGTGGAAACGATTCTGCTATGAAACATGATGATAACCATTCTGCGCCTGCAGCAATCGATTATCCTGATGCTGATGCATTAGACATCAACCCTGACGACATTCCGTTTTAATCAAACAAATCTATGTCACAGCAATGTTATTTCAAAGCAAATAATATCAAATATATTGATTACAAAGATATTGAGATTTTGAGAAAATTCTTGTCTTCTACTGGAAAAATTCTTCCACGAAAACGAACAGGAACAACTTTGAAAAATCAACGAGCTCTCGCTCTTGCAATCAAACGCGCTCGATTTATGGGATTATTGCCATATATCGAAGCATAACAAATTCCACCGTGAGGCGGTTTTTGTTTATTTGACATAGAATTTCAAAGGAGTAGTGTAGTAATAAATAAAGCTATAATCATGGTACAGATAAATAATCACATAGGTTTGAAAAGAAAAAGACGATCCTCATTAAAGGAATTTCATTTAGGAGAAGTTCTTGAAATGCTCCGACTTGCCAGGAATTGGTCACAACGTTTAGCTGCGAAACATGTAAAGATTTCCGAACCCACTTGGCATTTTATGGAAAAAGAACGTGCAATGCCCAGTTATGAATATCTACTGAACATTGCAGCAGTTTTTGAAATAAAACCGGTAACTCTCTTGATAATTGCTTTTAATAAAATTTATCTCTTGGAACAAGAAGGATCAGTTAGGTTATCCTATAACGGATACGAAACTAATGTCGTTTTCGAGGGTGAATTCACTGAAGAGAATTATCGTGAGATAAAGTTGATGATGGGCAGGCAACGAACCTATACACATCGAAAGTCCTGAAAGGGACTTTTTTATTATCTTTAGATACTTGACAATATACATATATTGTGCTAAGATAAATTAGAATAGTTCGCCTTCAGAGAAGGGTGCTAATACATTTTAAATTTCATATTAAAAACAAACAACATGAAAAAGAAAATCTTTTTATTAGTTACCATTGCAATGGTATTATTTACGGCTTGTAATACTAGTCGTTCCGGAAAAAGAAAACCACAAGTAAAAACAGATAGTTTATCTGTAAAAACAACAGTCGATTCACTTCAGGAAATCATTTCTGATTTAGTATCCAGCGATTATGATCGGCAGGTTAAAGCGCTGAAAAAAATGCCGGAATATGAACATGCAGTTTTTTTAACAAAAGTTGAAACGCAGGAATTTTTACAAAAGTTTTCTTCTTTAAAAGAAAGATTTAAATTTACGAAAGAATTCTATACAGCAGAAGATAAAAAATGGATGCCCGTTGAAGACGACAGTGTCGTTGTTAAATCATATTGTCAGTTCAATTTGAAAATTGTATATGATACAGCGCAATCTATTAATCCAATTGCAGAAGCTTATGCATTCACACAACTTCAAACAAAAATTAGAAATACACCTGATAATACAAAAGATGTCACTGTCAATGAGTACAATATATCTTTTTATTACTTAAAAAGTGTTGGAATTATGTATTATGTATCAACAAATAACGATATAGATACAGGTATTCAATATGTTAATCATATGGATGTATTTGAAGAAAGGTTTGGAATATTGTAATAGTTTTCATCTGGTTTGATTTTGGTCCTCAATTTATTGAGGGCTTTTTTATATGATTTTTTCTTGAAATTATGCTATAATTAGATGTATTAATCCGATTATTAGCGTTAATTTTGTTACTTATTATGGCAAAAGAAGAAGAAAAAAAGGCAAAAAAAGCAGAATCTTATGGAGCTGATTCCATTACAGTTCTCGAGGGGCTCGATCCAGTGCGAAAACGTCCTGGAATGTATATTGGTTCGACTGGAACCGAGGGTCTCCATCACCTGATCAAGGAAATTTTCGACAACTCGCGCGACGAGGCGATGGCAGGACATGCGAACCATATCGAGGTTTCGCTTCTTCCTGGTGATAAAGTTCGTGTCGTAGATAACG
>CAZKPY010000084.1:0-698 GCA_964554815.1 uncultured Candidatus Saccharibacteria bacterium
TATCACCACTATTAATACAACCACAATTTTCGCGTTGATTTTTATCTTTTTTGTCTACTTTACCGGCCGGCAAAAAATATACATACTTCTCTAAGTGTATCCGGTACTCATAGGTGAGAAGAAGCTTACCATCTTTATCAAATGGTAAAATAACGACTGAATCATCCCGAAAACTATATTCAAAAGTTTTTGTCGTACCATCTGGAAAAGTAACATCTCTTTGTTTAATGGAAAATATTTCTCCTTTATATTTTGTTTCCCACTGTCCGTATTTAATTTTGGCTATTGGCAACATACAAAATAATAATACTGATATTTTAATCTATATAACGAATCTATTCAACCAATCCACAAACTCCATATTGACAAAACATAATGATAGTGATAGAGTCATACGTTGATTATTTTTGTGTTCCTGCGGGAAAATAAGAACTTTTATAAGTTTTTATTCCCCCGCATGATTCAAAACTACAACTGAGCAATGTTGAGGCGGGGCACACCGTGTGGTGTGAATATTGACTCATGAGGTAATCAACATGGCAAATTTCATGACCGGCAAGAAGATCGAGTTCCTGAACATCGCCGGCGTCCCGTACGGCACGATCAACATCGAGAAGGTGAACCCGCTGTATGTCACCACACTGCAGGAAGGCAAGTCGATCCTGCAGAGCGCGATCAAGGATGGTCACATCGACGCT
>CAZKPY010000084.1:708-2940 GCA_964554815.1 uncultured Candidatus Saccharibacteria bacterium
TGACGAAGCGATGGTGGTCGAAAACCAGATGATCGAGGCCAACCTGCCGACGGACTCGACGGCGCTCTATGCGGCCCTGGCGGCCTTCCGGCTGCCGGATGGGTTCGTCCCGAGTGTGAGCTTCGAGATCTGCGCCAACTGCACGGACAACGAGAAGCATGGGTACGTGACCATGGTCTCCGAGAACAAGCGCACGAGTCTCCCGGTGTTCGACCTGTTCGACGGGTTCATGCAGTGTGAGGCCAATGTTCGTTTCGGCGAGGTGCATCCGCTGGATGCGATCAACGTGTTCCAGAACATGATCAAGGCCGGCCTGCCCGAGAAGATCACGTCCACGAACGACGACACGCTCTTCAAGACCGTCGCCGGCATCATCTCGAAGCTCCTCTTCGGACGCTAAACCGAAGCAGCGTGACGACATAGCCGATTTATTCCCATGCATGAGGGAACCACAATACCCCTGACACTGAACCCGAAAGGAGGGATCAGGGGAGAACAACGGTCGCATGCACGACCGTAGCTCCTAATGAATATCAATATTTGGTATTTAATAGCAGAAAATCGACTTTAACCGGGTCGATTTTTTTATCTCCTTCGAAATTGCCCTTTTTCAATTAATGATTTTTGGTGTGTGAACTCTTGTCTAAACACATGCACTACAAAACTGGTACCTACAAATGATAGTAAACCAACCAAAATAAAAATACTTCTGAAAGAGTATGTTTCCGCCATATAGCCACCAAAAAATGCTGCGGCTGCTGTTCCTAAACTAATAACTGAACTGTATACACTCCACTCATAACCACGATTTTCATCTCGAGAATACCGTGAGAATATTACAATCCAACCTGGATATACTAAAGCTGTTCCCAACCCATATACCAGCTGTAATATGTATATATGTGTTAAATTAGTTGCAAAAGCAAACCCAAACGGTGCTAAACTCATTAATATTGATCCAACAAATAATGTGAACAGTTCACGTTTATTGCCAGATTCTGCGTCGGTCCAACGAGCGATGAATATCTGTAAAATAGCTTTGATGATCAAGGGAATAGACGCGGCCACGCCAATGGCAATCAATGATGACCCAACAATATTGTTGAGCATGAATACTGCAAAAATTGGTTGTACCAAACCAAAACTACCCAATAAAAACAAATCAGATAAAATTAAAGCACGGAGAATCTTGTGCATATAGTTATTTCAAAAATATATTTGCCTATAGCAAATATAGCAAAAATGTACGATTTTGTCCAAAAATAATTATAATCTTTTGACAGAAATCATATAGTACATTATGCTTTATAAAAGTACTTTGGTTATGAATAAAAATATGTCTATAATATTATTTGGCACTGTTGTATTGATCGCATTAGGAAGTTTGTATTTTTTTGTTGTATCTGATAATCCAGAACATGCTGATGCATGTAAAATGAAAATTATAATCAGCCAAAATGATCAACCAATTTCTCTACCGACAGATATATTTACAAATATTAAATCGGGTGACGCTCACCACTGGGATGTTAATACTGAAAGAAAAAATATTGCTTATATTAAAAAAACTGACAGAGACAACATTCCTTACCGTAAACTAGTTGAATTATTGATAAAATCACAAACAATCGCAACTTTTGATCATATTAAAGCCGAACTGTGCTTAAAGAATGAATCTGAAAACGATCATGAATATACTGCTAGTTTTGACGGTACACACACTTACTGCACCAGTGAATGTGTAGATGAAAAATATAGTTTTATTGTGCATATTGATAAAACTACTGGTGAAATTTTTATTACAAAATAACTACAAATAAAAAATACCTCTTTAGAGAGGTATTTTTTATTTATTTTAAATTATTCTCTACCCAATACTCCACCCCATTCTACTACTGTAAACCCACGTCGTGTTGGTGTTGATAATTTTTGTTCAGTCACTTTGATAGGTCCTTGCAAAGGTCGATAATCCATCAAAACCCTAATCAATGTATCTGGTTTTGGATTGATAGTTAACGGCGCAATCTTATTCATATCGGCCGTACCATAGAAAGTTATAAAATAATATGGTGATTGGTTCATACGCGGTTCCCAAAATTCTCTAAAATCTGCTGATTCCTTCTCGTTTAAGCCCAATAGAGCTAGCTTAACTTGGAAAAAGTTAGATACATTATCACGCTTAACTACAAATCCATTGGTTTGTTTCGGTTGTTCTCCTACACCAGTTCCTTC
>CAZKPY010000085.1:0-2925 GCA_964554815.1 uncultured Candidatus Saccharibacteria bacterium
ATGTAAACGAATCACGAGTAAATGAAAATTGCTCAGTAATTTGTTGTGGAACGAGCACTGAGAGAATATGACCCTCCATGTGGTTTACGGGAACAACCGGAATATTCCAGAGTTTTCCGAGCGCTTTTGCGAAACTGATGCCGACCCATAATGCAGGTTCGAGTCCTGGACCAGAGGTAACACAAATAACATCAATATCAGGTTTCGAAAGCGCCAGAACATATGTATTAAATTGCTCGAGGAGTTCGACTTCTTTTTCGAGAATAGTTCTAATCTCAATATTTTCGAGATCAGGAACTTCAACTGGATTAATGTTGAGAGTTTTTAATAAAACAGGTACGAGGTTTTTCTGGTGTTCACGTTTTGCCATAGCAGGGAATACACCACCGAATTCACGATGGATATCAACCTGGGAATGTACGACATTTCCGAGCACAGAAAAATCAATACCCGAGTCAGTTTCAGTACATTGTAAATAGGAAATAGCAGTTTCATCACATGATGTTTCGATGGCTAAAATTTTCATGTTCGCACTGTAACACGAATTGACTTATTTGTGAATATGGTTTATTGTATTTTAAATAAATCACTCATCTTTAAATTATGAATAATGGAACCATTTAAAAAAGCTGTACCAGAAAAATCAAAGCTCAAAAAAATTCGAATTGTATTAGTTGATAAATCTGAAGAAAAAGGAGCACTCTTATTAAAGTTATTAGAAATCTTTTCTTTTGTGAAATTAGCGAAAAACGGAATATATGACATAAATGATCATTCAATTCTTGTTCCGCTAGAATTATTTGAATTACAATCATTTCTTCGGGATTACCCTGATTCGGTTGTGATCATAATTGAAAATAACGAAACCTTAACTCGTTCCAAAAGATTTGCAAACAATTCAAATGTTTACCGATTTTTAAATGATGACTTCATGCAGTGCTTTGCTGATGTTGCATCGACTATTTCAACAGAAATGAAAAAGATCCTTGCCGCGATTGTCGGTCTTGCAGGGACAGGAAAGGGATTTATTTCCACCGAAGTTGCCGCAGCTCAAGGCGGCGAAGTAGTCGATACAGGAATTTTCTTTAGAGCAATCGTTTGGTATTTTGCAATTCATAAAAATATTGCTCCAAACGACCCTAGATTACCTCAACTGCTCAAAGAGTATCATGATAATTTTAATATCAAAGATTACTCTGAAGAGACAGTCAAGATTCTTCGCTCAAAAACCGTTGGTGATATTATTCCACAATGGTCTTCGAACATCTACGTTCGTGAAGTTGCATTTTGGTTACAAATGAAAGCTGTTCACGGCAGTACAAAGAATTTTGTGGCAATTGACGGACGAGATTCGTTCCAATGGTTCCGCAAGGGTTCATTCGGGTTTATTATCACCTGTGATTTGGAAATTTGTACGCAACGCAGGTTAAAACAGTACCTGGAACAGGGTTTAGATTGTACCTACGAGGAAGTTCGAACTGAACTTATCACAAGAAACAAAGGTGATAGTCCGCGTATGGACAGGTCAAACGCTATGGCTTCGCCAGGGTGGGTCAATGTGTTAAACAACAGTACTGATAATCGCTTTTCATGTATTAGTGGTATTAACAACAAAATTGAACCACTAAAAATAAAATGGGAATCCGAATTGGAAAATTTAGCATTTATCCGCTAAAGGTTTCAAATCATAACAGTCAGTTTACCAAAACTGGCTATTTTTATTACAAAATATCAGAAATAATATTTTCTGGATTATATTTACTATCAGCGAGCGTTACCAAAAGTAACCCGTGATCCATTGGATGCAGATGTGTGACAATAGACGTATCGACAGATAGTTTCTCCATAAATGCATACATAGACCGCTTTTCCATAAATGCATTATCAACTACAACAAGGCTCTTTTCATGTAAAAAGTTTTTAATAAACGGCCAGTATAATTCATAATTTCCACGATCAGCGTCCATAAAAATAAAATCAAAAGCCTGCCCCTTAATTTCATGTAATACATCGATAATTTCAGAATTGCGGAATGAAATATTTTTTGCATAGGGAACAGTACTGAATAATTTTTGAACTACATTGAATTTAGGAGTATTCCGTTCGATTGTTATCAGTTTAAAATCAGCATCGTTTTCAGATAATGCCTGTGCAACCCATAGTGTCGAATACCCTAATGATGTCCCTAATTCCAAGGTGTTTTTTGCATTTATTTTCTTGATTAAATTATACAAAAACTGACCAGTTGTTTCTGGGATTCTCCACGATCGCTCACCCAATGTTGGATCATTTTTCAAGTGATCACCACGTGCAATCTGACTCTCTGAATAGGAAACATACTCATCAGCTGTTTTCTGAAAATGATTTAGATGGTCAAGAAATTTTGAATTCATGTGCGCGGTACAGGATTCGAACCTGTGGCCTTTCCCACGTCAAGGGAACGCTCTACCAACTGAGCTAACTGCGCAATGTCAGGAATATATCAGATTTTCAAGCCCTTTACAATAAACGATTTCTTGATTTTTTTATGCAATATGCTATTATCGCAAGGTTCATAAGTAATTATGAACTTGGGCCCTATATCTCCGATATAGGGACATCGTTTCTCGGAAATGAAAATAAGTATGCGAGCATCCTTATTTTCACTTCGCTCGAAACTCGGCCCTATCGTCTATCGGTTAGGACATCACGTTTTCAATGTGAGAAGCGGGGTTCGACTCCCCGTAGGGTCACCATGAGCAAGGTTATTATTTTCGATATGGATGGTGTGCTTTTTGATAATGAATTAATTATTCAAAAATCAGTGTTAGGGCAATATCCAGGAATGACGGTTGAAATGGGAAGAGAGCTCCTGACAGGTAATTTTCATGAAGGTCTGAAGAATTTTCACCTCGAACGAATTACAGAAACACCAGAAGAAATGGC
>CAZKPY010000086.1:0-2855 GCA_964554815.1 uncultured Candidatus Saccharibacteria bacterium
TTGTTCGTATTAATTGTATTTGATTTTAATGTTTCAAAGCCAAATGCAACATTTCGTCCACCAGATGTATTATTTGTCATAGAAAGCGCCCCGCAAGCTGTATTTTCATCTCCGGTACTTGCCTTTAAACATTTGTCTCCAAAAGCACAATTTTGTGTTCCAGAAACGTTATTTTCCAAAGATTGATTGCCAAATGCACTATTAAAAGACCCACTTATATTGAGGTTCAAGGAAAGGTTGCCCACAGCTGTATTATTGTCACCTGATACGTTTTTTTGCAAGGAAGCATTGCCACAAGCTGTGTTAAAAATTGCGCCGATATTGGCATTCAATGCAAGGTTGCCCACAGCAGTATTTTGATAGCCAGATGTGTTAAATTGCAAGGATCCGTTCCCACAAGCAGTATTGTTAAAGCCGACATCATTGACACTTAAGGTAAAAAATCCAAATGCACAGTTGTTATTCCCAGAAAAGTTCTTATTCAATGCAAAAAAGCCAAATGCACAGTTGTTTTCTCCATCAAAATTTCGCTGCATACTACCAGCTCCAACAGAAGTATTATTACTGCCCACTGCATTGCCCAATGTGTCTGTCCCGATCGCAATATTGTCACTTCCACTTTTATTTCCAATTAATGTATTAGTCCCAATAGCAATATTTCGACTGCCACTTGTGTTTATGTTTAATGCGTTACTTCCCAGTGCAATATTGTTTTTTCCTGATGTATTGAATCTTAATGAGCCTTCTCCGATGCCAATATTGAAACTACCTAAAGTATTGAATTCTAATACGTTCTTGCCAAAAGCAATATTGTTTGTACCACCAGAATTATTGAATAAAGTATTTGTTCCGACAGCGATTGTCCCAGTTGTATCATCATATTTGACAAGAGCACCAATATTTACGTATTGTTTACTATCAGAATCCCAACGATAATCAATAGTATTTTGTTTATCCCTAACCTGTAAATATAAATTTTTACTATTTGGATCATATGGAAAACTAGTCGACTTTGGAAAAACAGGAACAACTTGTGTATACACAATAATATCATCCCATATTAATGAAGTTCCGTCTTCACTGACTCGCAAAACTTTTCCAGAATTACCAATCGCATCATCTAAATTAAATATAGTATTCGTTCTTTTTACCATATCTTTAATAACTTCCAGCAAAGAGTCAATCTTTCTCGATAATTCATAAGTTGATGCCGTATTTGGATTCTTAACCGGCGTAATTATATTTATATTATTTGACATATATATTATAACAACAAATAAAATTTAAAAAAAAATAACACACGGTGTTTTTTTGTGTGTAGAAACCTATCAAAAAAAAAAGATTTGTCGTTTTATCCCGAATAAACTCCTTGAGGAAAGTTAATGGCACTAATCATCACGATCCCAAGCACGCTAATAACGTGCTCCTCCACGTCCACCACGACCACCACGGCCACCACGTCCACCGTAATTGACCTGTGCCTTTCCAGCCCCGTGATGGTTCTGTGATTGTTGTTGCGGATGGCATGCGGAAGCGGTCACTGCACAACCATCATCGTCCTCGTAATTGATGCTTTGTTGGCGCATCTTGGAATGTTGGACGGGGACGGGGTATCGAACCTCCTTGATCTTCTTTTGCGCCTGCTCCTGTTGTTCGCCTCGCCAGATTCTTTGCAAGTCGATGATGCAGTCATGCTCTTCCTCGAACATGACATAATTGCTCCAGTCTTGCTTAACAAAGACCTTGCCTTGACTGATGAAGAACGGGCTCGTTTGAGTATCAACCCAAAAGTTGATCGCTTTGTCCTCGAAATTGGGAGTCAGCTTTCCCCATCCACGTTCCTTGAAGTACCTGTGGAGCTTGTGAAAAGGATTCTTGTCGGTGAAGCGGTCGTTTTCGTTGATCTTGTGATGAATTACGACAAGAACTTGGAGCGCGAAATTGCCATGCCACTGAATTGCCAACGGCCCTCCAGCGATTGCAGTCATGACAAAAATCCATCCAGCGACAATGGCGTTCGACATGTTCGTCGCCTCTTGAGTGCGAGGGGATTCCTCGTTTTCGATGGGCTTGGTAATGTACTTGCCGAGTGTGATCTGGAAGCACTGATCACGATCATGCGATGAGCACTTGATGTACCAGCCCTTTTCCTTCAGCGCGTTGTGAAGTTGGTCGAAAATGTCAGTTCCAAAGCTCTTCGAAAAAGCGATGTTCGCGATCTGAGAAAATGGAACGTTCTCAGAAATGACCAAATTGTTCGAGAAGCACGCTCCGGACAAAGATGCAACGATTCGCTGATTCGCTGCGAATTCTGCAAGCCTCTTCGAAAAATCGATGTGCTTCTTTGTCATTCGACGACAAATTTCCTTCGCCAACTCGATGGCTTGAGGAATCATGTCGTCATTTTGCTGCTTCTTGGAGACGGATGCCTCAGTCTTTGCGGCAGTCGTCAATTCTGCGGCCTCGAATCCAGAGATGATGTCGTCGTCAATCGACAGCTCGATCTTCGATGCTTGAGTGGTCATGTTTTTTGTTAAGTAGTCGAGAAGCTTGTGAGGGCAATAAAGTACAGAGACTGTAGCTTTTTTAGCGTTTGTTACTATATGTCAAATATAATGCGATCATCAATATGTTGCAGAATTTCAATTTTTTTTTGAAAATACGAAATATTAACATTTTCAAAATAATAAAATATAAATAAAAAATGATTGTATACTAAATACTGTTTGCTTATAGATTATAAAATCTAACAATGGTATTTTCATAAAATAAAAAAAATATTTGTTACGATTTTTATCACATTTTATTTTTTTATAAAATGTAATAAGATAAAAAACCATTCGATGCTCATTAGA
>CAZKPY010000087.1:0-2819 GCA_964554815.1 uncultured Candidatus Saccharibacteria bacterium
ATTCCTCTTCATCCAAGCAAGAGGTAATAAAGATAAACTTGAAAAAGCAAAAGAAGCATTAAAATGGACATTAATAGGTGGAGCTATCATCCTTGCTGCCTATGTTATTGCTACTGCATTACAGGGAACAATTGCTGATATTATTAGATAGAATATATGAAAACAATTTCAAATAAAATTAATCATACGTATTTTATTCCGATAGTATTGGGTCTCGTTATGATACCTGCTGTTTCATTTGCAGCGAATGCTATCGTCAGTGCGGTTACATTAATTGAAACATTAATGAGTGCGGCATTTCCGATTGTCACTGCACTCGGTATTGTAGCGTTTGGTTATAATGTGATGAAGTATCTGACATCGAAAAATTTGTCGGATCAGAATTTGTATAAATCAGGAATGTGGAATTCCCTCATTGCATTACTCATAATGTTTATTGTAATTGGACTGGTTCGTGTTCTGGCAAAATCTCTGGGCGTGCCAGTGTTAGGTACTGATATTGGTATTTCTACGGGGCAGATAGTAGTTAATGATGGTATTTCATCATTTCGAGATATTGCACTGACTATTTCCAGATTTGCTTCGCAGAGAATCATTCCAATCATGGTAGGTGGCGCACTGTTATTTTTCCTCGGTAATATTGTTATCTCTGTTACGAAATCGGACAGTGACGAGGAGCGAGTAAAGACAAATGCGTATTTAAAATGGGGAATTGTAGCATTATTCATATTGCTGACATTTTTCGGGGTAGTCAGTCTGTTTACAGGGTCATTATTCGGTACAAAGGCAGTAATTCCACAATTTCAGACGGAATGTCCGCCAAGTGTTCCAGACTGTTAAATGGTCAAATTATATTAAAAACCCTTATAAAATAAGGGTTTTTAATATAATTTCAGCCAGAAAATAGGGAATTTCAGACCTAAATACTTGACAGATATGATGTATTATGCTATACTGTCTGTACAAGCATAGAGATAGAAATATTAATATGCTTGATACGTTCTTTGAAATCTAAAGTAAATTTTTCAGAAAGTTTAAGGCGTTAATTACTATGAATTTGAATCAGAGGTCTCGAATATCTCTGCATCACGAAAACTCATTTAGTTTGAGGATTCTGATTCAAATTCAAAATAATTATCTAATCTTTAAACTTATTTAAAATGAAAAACGTACTAAAAAACACAAAATTGGCTACAATCTTAATGTTAATCATGATCTTAACTCAAAGCTGTCAAATGATGGCCGCTGATCCAGACCAAACTGGTCCGGTTGAAGAAGTTGGATATTTTATCTACTTCACTACTCCTCCATGTAACGGTAAAACGTTAGATATCGACGGTGCATTCGAAGATTCAAATGGTGATAATAAACCAGACTTAAAATCAGATGCACAATCTCCGTATACCAAATACGATTACAATTACAGTAAAGTAATCGTTACTGGATACAGATGCTATGTTTACAGCAATGGAACAGTAAAGAAAACATTAACACCAATAGATGTTGCGACAAAAATCAGTAGCAACATTCCATTAAATGCTCCAATTTTGATTAAACAAATGGGTACCAGATACGTGGATAACGTAGATGGAATTGAAAATCCAAACACTGCTGTTGTTAATATTAATAAATATACAACAACAAAATGGATAATCAGTAACACCTTCTAAAAGCCTACATGGGCTCACAATACATACCGCAAGTTTCAACACTTGCGGTTTATTTTATTTATATGATATAATATTCACATCTGATGTCTATCAGAATTAATAACGTTATTATTCATTAATTTATTTATATCTATGAAATCAAAAATTTCATCAATGGTTACTGGTGCAGGACTTGCACTGGCGACACCGTTTTTAACATTTGCGACTACTACTACAGGACAGAACACTGGAATTTTCCAGGGTCAATTTTTCGTTAGTATTATCACATTTTTACAAACAATTCTAAAGGCAGCATTTCCAATTATCACAGGAGTTTTGATCGTTCTCTTTGGATGGCAGGTGTTCAAATACTTGACTGATAAAGAAGAAACAGAAAAAGCAATCCACAAATCAAACCTATTAAAAGCTCTCGCAGCTATATTCTTGTGGTTTGTATTAACAGGATTAATCCGAGTATTGGCTAACTCATTGAACGTAGAAGTTGGAAACGACATCGCACAGCGAGATATTGTACAGGTTGACTTCACTTATTAATTTGATTTCTATGCAGTTTTTGATCCCTTCAATCGCATATGCAGAAGAGATGCTCTCTATAAAGCAGCTCATGTTCCGCGTCAGTTATTATATTATCAACCCACTGATCATTTTTGGATTCGTGGTCGCTTTGATATATTTTATCTGGGGAATAATCGATTTCCTGCGTAATCGGGATAATAATGCAGAAGCCTCAAACGACGGTAAACAACATATGTTATGGGGAACGTTTGGTATGGTTATTATGGTGTCTGCGTTTGCTATTATGCGATTACTCGCAAATGTAGTGGGTGCAGGTTCTGAAATTACCTCGAATCTACCATAATAGAAATAAAAAAAGCCTGAATGAAAATTCAGGCTTTTGTGTTACTCTATTTAATTTTTACTAAATCTTAATCTTAGTAGACTTGTAAGTTTTCAGTACGAGAAACCTCAGGAAATTGATTTCTTGTATCAACGTATGGTTCTTTATCATCCGTTGTTACAAATTTTTCTCCTGGAGAAAGTACGGGTACATCTCCAGTTCCTGATGTAAAAGCGGAACCCGATGAAGACTGATCTGATTCTGCTGTTTTTTTTGAATTTTCTGCAGTTGTTTCAGATGCATTATCATCA
>CAZKPY010000088.1:0-2726 GCA_964554815.1 uncultured Candidatus Saccharibacteria bacterium
AGGATTTTTAGGAATTACAAACCAGCAGATTATATAGAATAATATGAATGGCACGCATAAAATCAAGGTTAATAGAACGTAACCCAAGCGAATTGGTGTTGGATCGATATTGGTATATTCAGCAAAACCGCCTAATACGCCCCCGAGCATTTTATCATTTCCTGACCGATATAATTTTTTCATAGTAGTTATTGATTAACTTAATAATAACCTTTTGTGCACCTGCCAGGACTCGAACCTGGAATAACAGTTCCGAAGACTGTCGTGATATCCATTTCACTACGGGTGCAACCCGTTTCTACCTACTCTTTTTACTTCAGAACAAGTTCCGAAGACTGTCGTGTCTAATAAAATACATTTGCATTTCACAACGGTGCAGCCCGTTTTCCTTAGTATCTTGTAACTAGGTTTTATTAAAATAGCATGAAATACCTTATAAATCAAGAGCTCTTCAAGCTCGGGTGGTAGTAGGAGAATCGGTCACGATCGCATAGTCGCTTCGCTCTTTGCGTCCCGACCCGGGCTCGGCGACAAAATTCTTCATTCTTCAGAATTTCGTAAACCGCCTCCGCCTTTCGATTCTCCTACCAGCAGTAAAACACTAAGTTCCGAATGCTATCCGCATACGGACTAAGTGTTTTATGTGCGGATAGGGAGAATCGAACTCCCATCTCATCCTTGGCAAGGACGTGTTCTACCACTAAACTATACCCGCGATAGAGTCATAGTAACATATTTTAAAAATATGAGCAGAGTCCTTTATAATTGATCCCCAAGTTTTCCCCAAAAATCAGATAAATAAGTCCGATAACAATTTTGAGACTCTGTCCAAGAGATTTTGCGGAACCTTGAATTTTATGGTTATTTTTGTCGTCAGGTATAGAAAAAATAAGCTAACTGTGGACAAGTCAGTGGGAACTGTTCATAAGAGACATGTTTAATTTGTCTTTTTGATTACGAGATGTTGTGTCGAAAATGCTTATATTATATAATAATTTAGTAATTAAGCCTTGCCCCATAAGCTTATTTTGTAAAAGACATAAAATAGGTTAGACATATTAAGGACTGTGGAAATAAATATGTTTCACGTGAAACATATTTATCAATGAATATATACACTATGAAAAAATTCACCTCAAAACGTCAAAAAACTGGATTAATAGGGGAAAAAGCAGCAGAAAGCTACCTCGTGAAACAGGGTTTTTCAATTACTGATCGAAACTACTCAACCCGTTTTGGAGAGGTTGATATAATTGCGAAACGAAATAATAGGCTCTATTTCTTTGAAATAAAGACAATCTCTGTTTCACGCCTGCCTGCGCAGGCAGGTGAAACGAAACTTAGTACAGCAGGAACCGATATTCATGGTTCACGTGAAACGTTTCTCAGAGAGAATCGTAAACTCGAAAATCCGTTTCAGAATATTTCATATTTTAAAATAAAACGACTTGCTAAAACTGCAGAGATATATTTACAGACAAAAAATATACCTCCAGATATCAGATGGCAGATTGATGGTGTTGGTGTTTATCTTGATCCTGTTTCACATGAAACAAAAATAATACATATTGAAAATATTAGTATTTTGTAAATCATTTATTTGAGATAAGACTGTTGTATAGTATAATAAGTTTATGAATACGATTACTAACAATCAAAACAACTCCACGACACAGGACCAGCTCGGTCCTAATTCAGCAGTCAGTAATTTTGTTAATAGTACAAATATTACTCGTGTCGCAAAAAAAGGTGAAACACTCGCCAGTAAAATTGGTATTGATGTCCAAAAGCGTGAACAAGCAAAAAAAGCACAAATAGAAGAAAAACAGAAAATGGACGAACGAGGCCCTCTTGGTTTTAAATCAGGAGAGGCTCCAGAATATATAAAGGACAAAGTTGCACGTGAAACAGGCAAGGTTTTTTCGGATGAAACTGATTATATTATTCATCATCCAGGTGATAAGTTATTTTATCTACGACGAAAAACAGGAGACGATAAAGTTCCAAATGAGTACCTAAACTTTACGATTAGTGATTCTGAAATAGATGCTGCAAAAAAACCAACAATTACACGTGGTATTTATATGACACAAGAAATTCCTGTACAACAAGAGATTGTTCAAGAAGTAAATAATAATGAAACACAACCAAATTCGATGATAACACCAGAACCAATCGAGCCAGTTGCTAAAATAAATGAAACTGATCGATTAATAAGTCGAAAAAATATTCTCAGCCGTATTGCTGAACAATATCGAACACAAGAGGATAAAGATGAATTAGCACAAATCGAATTAAAACTGCAGGGAACTACACCGGCAGTTATTTCTCCAGAGGTAGTGAATAGTAATCAAGAAACAAAACCAGAAGCAATCACAACAGGAACGTTGGGTACTATCACTATGCCAATTCCACAAGCAGAATCAGTAATAGAAGTGGTAAATGAACCATATATGGAAACAGTAATTCCTGCAGTTGAACCAATCACTCAGACAGTTGTTGAATCAGTCGTTCCAGAAATAGAACCAACAGATATTGAGTCACCAGAAGTTGTTGAAAACGTGAGATCAGAATTATCATTAATTCAACAGGCAACATCTGTGGTTGATATTCATAACGCACTTGAACAAATGGATGGTATTGAAACATTAACCAGCCATGTCAGCTTTGCAGAAGCTTGGGATAAGACAAAGAAATTCATGGCAGGAGAAATTACAAAAGCTGAG
>CAZKPY010000089.1:0-271 GCA_964554815.1 uncultured Candidatus Saccharibacteria bacterium
TTATGGTGTCTGCGTTTGCTATTATGCGATTACTCGCAAATGTAGTGGGTGCAGGACCTGAAATTACCTCGAATTTACCATAATAGAAATAAAAAAAGCCTGAATTTTCATTCAGGCTTTTGTATTATCTGGCTTTACCGATAATGATTTAGTTTTAGTACACTTCGAAACTTTCGGTACCAGAAACCTCAGGAAACTGGTTTCTGGTATCAACGAACTCTTCGTCTTGAGCTGATACAAATGATTCTCCTGGTGCCAGTGTCGGTACGTC
>CAZKPY010000089.1:281-2686 GCA_964554815.1 uncultured Candidatus Saccharibacteria bacterium
TCTGATTCGGCTGATCTTTTTGAATTATCAACCGATGTTTCAGGTGCATCATAATCAGCAGATTGGTCGCCGTACAATATACGGTCCCAGATAGAGTTTTTACGCTCTTCTGCTAATCGTTTTGTACCGGCTTCATACCATTTCAAACCCATTTTTGAACGTTCTTTTTCGGTCATTTTACCACCATTTCCGAACGGGTTGTAGAATTCATACTTACCGGGCCACAATCCGTTTGTATCCAATATGGTTTTTAAACCGTATTCATCGGAATCTAAACGAACTCCACCCCATTTTCCTGCAAAATAAGGAAGGGTGCTGAAGAATAAGAATAACAAAATAACTCCGATAATTGAATTTTTCAATAAACGATTCTCACCAATAAAAACTGTTAATCGTTTTAGTTCTGTACCAATTACACTAAAGAAACTAAAGAATTTCACTAACGGATTTATTCGTGTTGCTGGTGTAGCAGTTGGATCAGAATCTGCATCCGCATTTTTTTCTTTGAATAAGTTAAAAAATGCAGAACTGTATTCAAAAGCTAAAAATAGAGGTAACAAAACTAATCCCATTACTATTATTATCGCTAATCCTTTGAAATACCACTCCGGACCTAACCCTGTTAGTAAAAAATAAATGAAAATGATAAAAATAAGCCAGCAAATTGAGAAAATACCCAGCGCTGTTAAAATTATTTGTAAGCTCTTCTTACCGACACTTTTTGCGTCATCTATGAGGGATTGGAAAAATGATCCAATAGAGCCACCTCTTTCTTCAATGTCGTCCATTTTTTAATAAATTTAGTTGTTATCAATTAGTTTCTCTAAAATACCACTTGTGTTAATGTTAGCACCACCTGGTTTAAACGCTTCAACTGTTCTGATTTTTTGTTCAGGAACAATTATTTTTTCTATGTACTCGGCAACACTGAGGTTTAAATTTGCAGCATTACGAATAATCATAGCAGTTTCTTCATCACGAACAGCGAATTGTGCTTTTGCTTTTTCTTTTGCCACCAGTACATCGTTAATTGCATTTAATAATGCGTTATCACGCTCAACTTGGGATGTAAAGGTTTTCGTTGCAATTTCTTTTAGTTTAATTGCAAGTGGGCCTACAATGTCAATGTCGATGATTTGAACGATCTCGCTGTTGATATTGGTCATTCCAAAATCAAAACCAAAAAAATTCTTGCGAAGTTCTTCGATTACACGGTCTTGGATACGAACAATAATGTTTTCAGATGCAATGCGTTCTTTTTCTGCTTTTGATAGCTTCTTACCAACAAGGGCAATTTTTTTTGAAACTTCATGGACATAACTTTCACGAATTACTTCAGTCACTGAATTTAACACAGCCGACGAAAATGTTGCAAATGGATCACCTGATATTACATGTGCAATATAAGGGTTCACACATTGAGCTTTAATCGTCAGTGCGATTTGGGTCGGAATGTTATTAGCATCCTCTGCTTCTGGAACAATGAATCCATACGGGAAAAATGATGCTCGGTAAACACCGGATTGTTCTTTTCTGTAACGAATTGGTAATTTATTACCACCCGTAGTGATTGCGTCTTCATTGAATTCTGAAAATTTAATTTCTCTAAAACCAATACTGTTTTGTAGTGTTAGGTTTTGAAATATTAAATACCCAGTTTTCTCATAGATTTCGCGTTCCCATGGATCAGAAAAGATCTCATTTTTAGGCACAATCTCATTACCTGCAGCAATTTTATCTTTTAAATACTTCACATCTGTTGCAGTGAAAAAAGATAAATCCTTATCATCAGGAGTACCGGTCATTGTTTTCAAAAACTTAGTAATTTCATCTACACGATCTTCATTTTGTGGAATTTGTACAACCCACCATTTATGTTTTTCGTGTATCCAGGTTCCGACTTCTTTTTCATGTAAAATCTGGTACAAAAAGCAGTAACCTTTCATGACCAGTATGAAATCTAAAAGTTGTCCGCCTAAATTACGGATTGTAATGGTACCTTCTTTAGGTTTATAGGCGACACTGTCACCTAAGTTCAATTTCTTTTTACCTAAAATAGGCAGGTTGATTTCGAAATCTGGTAACTTATAAAGTCCAGGTTTTCCATCAATTGGAATCAATTTTTCAATGAGTTGGCCGATAAGAATATCAGCTAATCCATCAGCTGTTCTCTTGTTCATGTTTTGTTGTTTTACTTTGATTAATTTTACAAGGTACTTCATGCACCTATTTCTCTATCATTATATCAGATAAACATGAAATGTCAAGTAAAATCAAGGCCAAAAGGCTTTGATTTTTGAGGCTTTTTTGCTATACTCAGTCATACTTTTGCCCTTGTAGCTCAGTTGGTAGAGCAGCTCCCTCTTAAGGAGACGGTCGTAGGTTCGAATCCTACCGGGGGCACC
>CAZKPY010000090.1:0-2677 GCA_964554815.1 uncultured Candidatus Saccharibacteria bacterium
AGATAAATTTCTCGACCACATCCAGCAGCACCTGCTTGTCGGCCATATGGCGGATCTGCGCCTTGAGGTTGAAGCGGCTGATGATCTCTTTGACGTTATCGCTGAAGCCATTGAGGTATTCATTGGATTAAATGAATCTCACGAAGCGTCAGCAATCGCAGGTGAAATAAAAGACATCATGAATAAGGGTGTTTCACCGAATGAAATTGCTATATTATTCCGAACACATTTTCAATCACGAGCATTAGAAGAGGCTTGTTTGAATTTTGAAATTCCATATCAAGTATTGGGTGTGAAATTTTTTGAACGTAAAGAAATTAAAGACATGGTGTCATATATTCGTGCAGCATTAAATCCAGAAAGTTTTTCAGATATTAAACGTGTTATCAATGAGCCGAAACGTGGAATTGGAAAGGTGGGATTGCTCAAGATTTTTTCAGGACAATCATCAGAATTATCTGGTATGCAGATGAATAGTTATATGTCATTCTTGAAAATTATGGAGGATATAAAAACCCAGAGTCAGGAAAAAATTCCATCGGAATTAGTTCGCTATACGATTCATCGATCAGGAATTTTCGAGGCATACAGCAGCGGTTCATCAGATGAACGCGAGAGATTGGAAACGATAGAGGAATTAGTAACCTATGCGTTACGTTACGATGAAATGCCAATTGGTGATGGAATACTGCAGATGTTAGAGGATATATCATTATTGTCTGAACAGGATAATATCCAAGAGGATCGTCCTGCAGTTCGTCTAATGACGGTTCATGCTGCAAAGGGACTGGAGTTTAATTATGTATTCGTTACCGGAATGGAACAGGGATTGTTCCCACATGAAGGCTTCCAAGAGAAAAAAGGAAAAGAGGAGCAAGAGGAAGAACGCCGTTTGTTTTATGTGGCAGTTACGCGTGCACGCGAGAAACTCTACCTATCATACGCATATTCACGAACGATTTTCGGACGACAAAGTTTCAATGAACCCTCTGAATTTCTTTCAGATATTCCAACATTACTGCTAAATTACCGTGAAACAGGAAATATTCCTGATGCGCCATTGAAAACTGTTTATTTGGAGTGGTAAAAACACCTTCTTGCACTTTCAGGTGACCATGTTATCCTTGAATATTAGTAATAATAACTATATTTTATGAAAGAATCATCATTTGAAATGCCAAGAATTTTAAAAGGTATTACCATGCCTGCAGTTTTGATTGGTATCAGTGCGTTTTTAAGTTCGTGCGGCGGCAATAAAATTGATCGTGACATGCTTGAAAAATTATCAACTCAAGAGGGAATCGCAAAGCTGTCAGTGGACAAAATTCATACAGTAGACTCACTGCTCCACGATGTAGGATTTATTAAAACAGCAGAAGAGGCTGCAGCAGATGACTTGGTTGAGATAAAGGAAGGCAAGATTATCATTACGCGAGATTTAGGTGAACCTGGTGATGGAATAATTCATTATACGTCTATTGAAAATACAAAAGAGGGAACTATTCGAATTTTTGCTGGTAATTCTGGTTATAATGTTGATATCGAAACAGGAGTTATTACAGCAGCTAAAGATGGAATATTGGAATATGTAGTCGATCCTGCAAATGGACCTCAGGGGAACTTTGTACCCGAGACTGGTGGAGCAGACAGAGCACTCGATGAAGTTATTGAACTTTCAAAATAACTAAACACCTTTGGGTGTTTTTTAATTTGAACTATTCAAAAGATCATCAACACTTGCCTTTATTAGTATTGCAAAATCGTCTTTTGCGGCTCCTAACTTTTCAAACCATGACATTGGGAAATCTTTTGTTGCGAATGTCACAGCTTCGAAAATTTCAACATTGTATTTTTCTTTTGCTTCGGTAGCGATTTTCTTTACGAGCATATTGCCGATGCTTTGATCTTGATATTTTGTATCGACAAAGATCACACAGTCAGTACAGCGCATTCCTGTTCGCCATGGCTTGATCATTCCTACAATCGCGCCAACTGGATTATTATCTGCATCATAGGCGCACCAAAACATATCAGGCTGTTTTTCATACCAGAATTTCAGATGGCTATACGCGTGCTCAGTATCCCAAGGTTTCTCAGGACTGATCGCAGTAAAAGACTCGGCCATAATACGAGCCAATGGCTGTAGATCTTGTTCAGTTGTAAGTCCCAAGTAAAACATATATCTAAAGGGTAGCACTTATATTCTAGAATTTCAACAAAAAGAGTGCTATAGTCTGACATATGAAAATCATTAGTTTAAATACATGGGGAGGTAGGGTTTCTGAGCCACTCAAGAAGTTTCTCAGAGAACATCAAGATATTGATGTATTTTGTTTACAAGAAGTTTATAATAAAGCATACGAATTAGAAAAAAATCCCAAATATCAAAATCGCATGCTAGATTTTTTTAACGAAATAAAAGAACATATTCCCAATCATGTTGGTATTTTCAATGCTCAAATAGAGGAACATTATGGACTTGCGTTGTTTATTAAAAATAATATTTCATTATTAGATCAAGGAGAAATATTTGTTCATCAATATAAAGGTTTCGTTCCAGAAGGAGATCTCGGATTTCATTCACGTAATTTACAATATATCTCAGTTGAGAGCGGTCAACAAAAAATAACAGTCATGAATTTTCATGGATTATGGAATGGTCAAGGAAAAACTGACA
>CAZKPY010000091.1:0-2667 GCA_964554815.1 uncultured Candidatus Saccharibacteria bacterium
ATCAGAGGATGAATTAAAAGATTTATACGAAGAGAAAAAAGGGAAGTATAAAGATCTAAAGGAAGCACTGCTTGCAGATATTATTACATTCGTAACACCGATGCGAAAACGACGCGAGGAATATGCATCACAACCAAAATTAGTTGCAGAAATCTTGCATAAAGGCGCTGAAAAAGCTCGCGCTAAAGCGACCGAGAAAATGAAAGTGGTGCGAGAACGAGTTGGATTATAAAAAACACCATGCGGTGTTTTTTATTTCTTCAAATGTGCAACCACTGATTCTGGTAGAACTTTGAAATTTCCTGCAGTCATTTTCCCAATGGTTAGTTCGCCAATTCGGATACGAACGAGTTTTGTCACGGTTAGATTACAAGCGTTTGCCATGCGACGAACTTGGTGCTTGCGACCTTCTTTGAGAATAATTGTATATTCGTTGCGAGATTTTTTCTCTGTCTTGCAGGGAAGTGTCTTTACCTTGTCCAGCATGATTCCCTTCTCCATTTTTGTCAGCAGTACTGGCATGACGTCCTCGCGAACGGTTACCAGATATTCTTTTTCAATGTGTGAATTTTCACCGGTGATCATTTTTGTCAGTACGCCATCATTTGATAACAGGATTAAACCTTGCGAATCTTTATCCAATCGTCCGACAGGCGACAGGTGAGCGAATTTTGGAAAGCGATCATGAATGTCTACTGAATCAGGAGAGGTTTTTGATGTTTCAATTCCGCGCGGTTTGTAAAACAGAACTGTTTCCTTTGTCTGTTGAACACCACCAGCAATTTTAATTTTATCAGTTGCGATATCGATTCCAAATCCCGGATTGCGGATAATTTTTCCGTTTACGGTGACTAATCCGCGACTGATTAAATCTTTTGCCTCGCGACGTGATGACATGCCAGATTGCGCCATGTATTTCTCGAGTCGTTCCTTGCCGGTCTCGAGTGTACTGACGAGAGGTTTTCGAGGTTCTGTTCGCTTTTTCAATTTAAATGTGTTTGGTAGAACTTTTTTTACTACTCGCTTTACCTCGGGTTTTGCTGGTTTTTTCTTAAATGTTGGTTTATTGGCTCGTTTTGATTTTTGTGCGAACTTCTTGTCCAATTGCGGTTGTTGACGTGAAAAGCGTTTTGATTGGTTCTTTACGAATGAAACCTGATTTTTTGGTTTCTTGCGAGGCGGTTGTTGTAGTGATTTTGGTAATTTCATAATCGTACTATAGCGCAAAAGACGTTTTTTTACTATACTGATATTCATGACTCAATCTAATGCACTCGATATCTTGAAAATGGGGAAAAATGTATTTCTCACAGGTGGTGCTGGAGCTGGAAAAACCTACGTACTCAATTCTTTGATCAAGTATTTAAACGAACACGAAATTCCTGTTGCAATAACCGCATCGACTGGAATTGCGGCGACCCATATCGGCGGAATGACGATTCATGCATGGTCAGGAATGGGGATCAAGGAATCTCTGTCGGATTACGATATTGAAATGATGGACGAGAAAAAATATCTCTACGACCGCTATCAAAAGGTAAAAGTACTCATCATCGATGAAATCTCGATGCTCTCTGGTGCATTTTTGGATTCTCTTGATCGGCTATGTCGCGCAATGAAGCGAAATTTTAATCAGCCGTTCGGAGGAATTCAAATCATTTTCTGTGGTGATTTATTTCAGCTGCCACCGATTTCAAAAGATAAAAATATTCCACCTGATCTCGTAATCGATTCGAAGATTTGGAATAATATGAATCTCACAACGTGTTACATCACTGAACAGCATCGTCAAAAAAATGAAGATTTTTTCACAGAGATTTTAAACGCGATTCGAGACAATACGATACAGGAACACCATGTCGAAACATTACACGATCGTGTGCGTGAATATGACGAGGATGATTTCGGAAACATTACGAAACTGTTTACGCATAACATGGATGTCGATGAAATTAATAATCGTGAATTGGAGAATATTACTGACGAAGAACATTTATTCGAAATGACGAGTAAAGGAAAAGCGAACCTTGTGGAAACGTTAAAGAAAAGTTGTCTCGCACCGAATAACTTGAAATTGAAAATTGGAGCACAGGTCATGTTCGTAAAAAATAATTTTGAAGGTGGTTATGTGAACGGAACACGAGGCGAGGTAATCGATATCACTAATGATGAATTACCAGTGGTGAAAACCACAGGTGGCAAGGAAATCACCGTATCTCCAGAAACATGGGCTATTGAAGATAATGGAAAAATTCTCGCATCGATTACACAGATACCACTGCGTCATGCGTGGGCTATTACCGTACATAAATCTCAGGGAATGAGTCTGGATGCTGCAGTGATCGATCTATCGAAGTCATTCGCATATGGAATGGGTTATGTTGCACTGTCACGCGTTAGATCGCTAAAAGGACTTCACCTGGTTGGTTTTTCAGAATCAGCATTATTAATTGACCCGAAAGTTCTTGTCGCTGATAAAAAATTGCGAGCACAATCTGATGCGTTCGAAATAAAATTGGCAGAATTAGGTGAGGGCGAGATTAAACGACGGCACGAGGAATTTATTCTGCAGTCTGGCGGAACACTGGTCCCAAAAAAACAAAAGAAAGTCACAGAAAAATTAGTTACTCGAAAAACACATGAACTAACCTACGATCTGCTAAAATT
>CAZKPY010000092.1:0-2663 GCA_964554815.1 uncultured Candidatus Saccharibacteria bacterium
GGTATTGAATGGATGGTTGATTTTGATCCAAACTATAATAAATAAATTAATAAAAACACACCAATGATCGTGTGTTTTTATTATCTTGAGATTTCTTAGAGATTTATACTTACTAGCAACGGATCAAGCTTTAAAATTAAAGTATTTACTACTTCGGTAAATTCAGATAGTTTACCGTCCTTTTGTAATAGTGAAAGAATATCTACACCATTTACGTTAAAATAATGTCTCATTATTGTGTGATATGTGTTCTGGTTAATTTCTCGCGATAAAACATCTGGTTTGTTTGCGTGTTGGGATAAATACCAACGAGCTTCGTCCATGAATGGTTGTCCATAATATGAATCTGAAATTTTTTGTTCTGATGTTTTCAGAGCTTCTAAAATATTTTCTGCTGTCAGATCTTTGTCGTACAGCTCTCCAGTAGAAAAAGCAGACAGTTCATCTAATACTCGAAAAGATAAAAATTCCCGCAAATTTTTCGCTGCAATATGAGGCGTCAGTCCCTGTTCTCGGTTTCGTATATGATGAGACTCATGTTGATAGGTTTTTTCTTGTCCAGTCTGCATTTTTTCAATTTTATCTTTTACAAATTCATAATGTTCCGGAGACAGATTTTCCGAAATGCTGTACCTCATTAGATCTACCTCTCCGTTCCAGTTTGCGTGCCCACCTTTCATTCTCAGTGCTCCACTGGGCAAGAGATTTTTTTGGAGATAGTCATCGTCAATAATCACATCGATATAGTTAATTTTTGGTTTCTTTAAAATCTCCGGACTATTTGAGGTTGAAATGCTGGATTCTTTCGTTTTTGGTCGGGGGCTATTAGAAAAATTTTCCATGATTGTATTTTAACAAAAAACAACAGATTAGTCTGCTGTTTTTGTTATGTGCGGTGTATGTGAGTTAAGTACCCACGTTCTTAAGTATAACAAGGGTATTTTAGCACAATTTCGAGATGGTTCGTGAGACACGTGAGGGCTAGTTGTGGATAACTTTACTTGACTAAAGTACTTTACTCTGATAAAGTATCAATATGAATTGGAATATCCAAGAAAATAAGGAATTTATAAAGGCGGTTCTCGCCCTCGGTACAACTGATGAAGCCCAGCGCTTTTTACGCGACCTTTTGACTGAGGGCGAGATTGAAGAGTTTGCAAAACGATTAAAAGCAGCTCGCATGCTTTCAGCTGGTTCGACTTATGCTGTCGTAGAAAAAGAAACAGGATTCAGTTCCACAACGGTGGCGCGTGTTTCTAAGTGGCTCAATAACGGAAAAGGTGGATACAAAACCGTACTTGGAAAAATTCATCATCATACCCCTATTCAAACAAGAAGAGGGTTGGCTTGATGTGTTTATAGAACATGAAACTAACCCCCTCCTTGTTTGGAGGGGGTTTTATTTTAAATAAAGCTCAAACAAATTCTGTACCTTAAAAAAATAATTATGAAAAATCTATTTTCACATCTCGTAACAATCGGTATGCGTGCTGACAATGACATTGTATTAGAAATAATGGAACGTCAAAACCCACATTATCAAAAGCGCGGAGGGCTTGGTTTTGGTATTCATGGAACTGTTACTCCGACCAATCCACTTTCTCCGTTTCCAAGAGGAATCAATGCGCGTATTAATCCATCTTCAAGTTTGGAATTGAGAAAAACCAATGATGGTAATTATGAAATTTATTCAGAAACAGAAAAAGTTGGGTCTATGCAACTGTTTAAAACCGCTCCATGGATCAATGAGAAACTCAAAAATGGAAGGCTTGTCGTAGAAGTATTGCAACAGCATACTGCTCGAAATCTTGTAGGAGTTATTGGAAATCCAAAATGTCCTTTGTTTGTTTCAGGTGATGCATGTAGTTTTTGCGACATGAAAGGTGGAAAGGAAAACGTTAAGCGCATACACCAAGAAATACTTGAGTCATTGGAAATAATACTCTCGTATAAAAAGGATTATGCATTAACGTTTACAACGCCATTATTTCAACCGCATGAGTTTTATGAGATCTGCTCGACCATAGAGGAAATCAAAAAGAAATTCTCGATTCCTGTTGCTCTTGAATGCCAACCACTTCAATCTATCCAGGTTGATATGATTGCGCAGACTGGTCTGGACACGATTATGATTCCGATGGATTGCTACAGCAATGACGCGCGAAGCTTGCATGTTCCAGGAAAGAAAAGCTTACTTGGATATTATTACTGGCAAACGACACCTGAGCTTGTCGAAGTATTCGGTGCAGGAAATGTCATTAGTAATCTGATTGTTGGACTTGAAAGCGTTGAATACACCAAGCGAGCAATCGATGAGATGATTGATTTTGAAATCATTCCAGATTTGCTTCCTCTACGTCCGACTAAAAGGACTCAAGGCTTACAAACAGACCCTGAAGAAATGGATTATTTGCAACAATACTTGATCTCAAGGTTGAAAGAATCCGAACTTGCAAAAAGCGCTTCCAAGATTAAATCTGGCTGCGCTGCATGTGGAGGATGTTCGGCGGGGTTTACTCCGAACATGATTATTGGGAAATAATAAAATAATAAAGACAAACCCTGACAATAAGTCAGGGTTTTTATGTCTATTTTAAATCGGCACGATACCACTTATTTAAGGTAAGTGAGTCAGCTCCGATACTTTATTCTCTTGGCGGTGT
>CAZKPY010000093.1:0-2579 GCA_964554815.1 uncultured Candidatus Saccharibacteria bacterium
TTCAATTCATCCTTTACAGTCTGAACACGAACCCCACGTTGACCAACACATGCTCCAATTGGATCAATGTTTTCATCGTTTGACCATACTGCAATTTTCGATCGTGATCCAGCTTCGCGTGCAACAGATTTAATTTCTACTGCACCTGATGCAACTTCGGGAGATTCTTGGATGAATAATTGTGTTACGAATTGCGGATGTTTTCGTGAGAGTCGTAATGTTACACCACGTGGCCCCTCGTCAACTGCATACAGGTATGCACGAATTCGATCACCAGCTTTCCAGACCTCGCCTTCGATTTGTTCTGTCACGTGCAGGATTCCTGTTGCGCGATAAAATTCTACGAATATATTTCCACGTTCAACGGTTTGGATAACACCAGTTACGATGGTTCCCTGTTTATCGGTGTATTCTTTTGAAACGGTACCTTTTTCTGCTTCGCGTAATCGCTGCATGATTACCTGTTTTGCAGTTTGTGCTGCGATGCGTCCGAATTCACGATCAGGTTGTTCCAGTGGGAATACTAATTCTTCGCCCAGTACTACATCGTTTTTCATTCGTTTTGCATCAGCGATGTATAAATGTTTTTCTTCATCGAATCGTGGTAATACATCTTCACCTTCTTGAATTTCTTCGGTTACTCCATTTTCTAATTCCTCTGCGGTTAATGCTGGACGAACCGTTGTTTCATCTACGACAATTTTAATCTGCGAGAAATCAACATCACCTGTTTCCATGTTGAATTTTGCTTTGATGATCTGACCCTTCTTGCCGTAATCACGTTTATACGCTGCAGCCAGTGATTGTTCGATAGCGTCGATAATAGCTGCTTGTGGGATTTTCTTTTCCAACTCGATTTGTTCGAGGGTTGATTTTAATATTTTAAGATCGAATAACATATATTTATTTATAGATTTCCCCAGAGGGAAATATGCTAAGATTATGAATTTTTAATAAAAAGTCGCCGGACGGAGACTCATAAACCGACTATACCATATATAGTATAAATTTCCAGTAACAGACTGGTTTTTCAAGAAAATCCAGTTATCCACAGATTTAGTTTGATTTTCCCCAAATACTTGCTTTTTTGACAAAATTGGTTATAATACGCATAAACATAAATTTACCCAAAAAACGCTCAAAATAAAGCGATTTTAGGACTTTTCTTTGTAAACAATTTAAATATAGATAAAAATGAAAAAGAAATTACAAACACTGCTCTTCCTGTTAGTGATGGGAACAGCTTTTGGAAACTTTGTTTCCGCACACGGTTTCGAAGATGAGGTTCTAACCTCACTACCTTCGAATTTCCGAATTACTGGAAACAGCAATTCGTTGATTACTGCAGCATGTGGAATTACTACTACCGGTTCACACACGTTGCCCATTGTTTATTGGGTAGTTATGAGAAATGCAACAGATACATTGGTATCCAAAGCACAGCTCGACAGTGCAACAGCTTGGTTAAATCGCGATTTCGCGAATCAGCAAGGTTTTGCAGCACCATCAGGAATGAGTTTCGCTACTGCCAAACGCGATCCGAATGGTAACGGAACATCAGGTGTAAAATATGTAGATGGATCTATTCTGCCTGCGTATTCCACCTATGGTGTAAACGTAGTTACCAGTTCAACAGGTTTTTCTGTCTATGAGTTTGGTAATTACAATTTGACTTGGGATCACAATAAATATATCAATGTATATATTGTTGATTCTATTTTTAATGGATATGGTGGTGTTACTGCTAATATCCCATCGTTTTTTGGTGAAGGTGTGTTTATAAAAGCATCTGAAATTCCAAGAAACATGCACTCACTTGCTCATGAGATGGGGCACTATTTTAACCTCCTACATACTTTTGAAGGAAGTAGTGGTTATAATTGTCCACTTAATAGTAATTGTGCAACTGATGGAGATAAAAATTGCGATACTCCACCGCACAGAAGTATTGACGCGTTTTTAACGACACCGTGCTATTCAGGTTCTGATGTTTTGAATTCATTACAAAACTTTATGAGCTATGGTACTGTAAAAAATCGTTTTACACCTGGTCAGATAACTATAATGAATAACTATTTAAATAGCGTTCGTTCAGGTTTACTTACAGGAAATGCATTATTGTCGCCTACAACACCACTTGAAATCGCGGTCGCTACCATGGAGAATAGTGATGTTCTGTATGCATGTGGAAAAGGTGATTTACAATTTACCCTTGAAAATCAAGGAGTCGATAGCGTGTCCACTTGTGTTGTAAAGGCTTATGTTGATGACGTAGTAGCAAAAACCGTTACGATGTCTATCAACCTGGGCAGAGGTACTACAGGTTTCTATACCATGGTTGGTGTTCCGATTTCGTTTGGTTCTCATACAATCAAGGTTGAAATTTCTAATTTCGATGGTAAGTCGGACTATTCTGCAGTAAACAATGTAATGTGTAAATCAGTTGATGTTCAACGTAAAATGTTTTACGTTGCGGCACAACGAAACAGTTACGATCTGACAGTTAGTGGAACAGGAAACTACTTATGTGGTGACCAGGTAAATTTTGAAATGGATTATGACACAGCTCGTTTTGACAC
>CAZKPY010000094.1:0-2552 GCA_964554815.1 uncultured Candidatus Saccharibacteria bacterium
TGAACTTGGTGGAAATCCATTAGGTGCATCATTGAATGTTCAGGCAAAGGATTCTGGTCAGTATGAATCAATCGCAGAATTCCTCAACAGTGACTCGACGTTATCTGCAGGTGCAGGGAATAACTTGATCGAGAAAATCAACTACTATCAGAACAAGGAAATTATTAATCGATTGAACTCCTTGGCAGATACGGTAAAAAAGGTTGGAATTATTCTAACGATTCTGTTCGTCGGATTATCGATGATTGTGACGCTTAACACGATTCGTATGGCGATCTACAGTTCTCGCGAGGAAATCGGCGTGATGCGTCTGGTAGGAGCAGAGAATAAATATATTCAGGGACCATTCATTATCGAGGGAATTCTCTCCGGATTATTCGCCTCGGTGATTACAATTGTTATATTATTCCCAATAACGCTCTGGGTTTCGAAACATACGGTGAATTTCCTCGGTGGATTATCGCTCGTATCATATTATGGTGACAATTTCATCCAGATTTTCCTCATTTTATTGCTCGTAGGAATCGTGCTCGGAGGATTGGCCAGTGTATTTGCAATCCGAAGATATCTTAAAAAATAAAACACCAATCGGTGTTTTATTTTTTAATTAATTTTATTTTCTCGCTTCGCTCCATTCGTTTTATTTCTGCTTCGCGTGCTCGTGCCTCGGCATAGGTAGGGAATTGTTCTGAATATTGTAACACTACTGGTCTACGAATCTTTGTATAATGCGCACCATTTTTTGCGTTGTTGTGCTGATGTACCCGCTTTTCTAAATCGTTCGTCGAACCGCAATAGAGGGTATTATCGGCGCATTCCAAAATATAAACATAGAACATATTATTTGTATGGAAATGCTTCATCTGAATATTTTCCATAGACGATTCCTGACTCCAGTTCCGCTGTCAATTTCGAAAGTTCTGCGTCGTCGAGCAGGTGAAGCTTCAATTCATCTGCAATGGCTCTGATATCTTGTTCTGCGTGATCTTTCTGATCAACAGAATCAACCATGATTTCAAGTTCGATATGGAATCCCCATGTTTCTGTATATTTCAGCGCAATCTCGACATTCTTGTAGATATAGTTTGTTCTGAATTGGAACGAGCGCATGACTTTTTCCGGAACGAGCTGCTCGCAGAATTTTTTTGCCGTTTCGAACATACTAGGGTCAAGCTTCAACTCAGTTTCCTCGAAATGACTTTGTTCGCCGATGCGTCCAGGTTTCAATACCATTTTCGTCGCCAAGTTCTCCGCATTTTGTACAACCTTGATGACTTTGTCATTCCAAATGTAGAACAGGGTATCCTTGTTATCATTGCCAAGTAATTCAGCTTTGTCGTTCAAAAAACTTCTTAATTCCAAGAATTGTTCCTCTGTCAGCAATGCTCGATATTCAATTTCAATTGTTTTTTGGTTCATAATTTAATTTATTTTAACTCATATAAAAATCCGTTTCGGCTCCAAAACCAGAGCGGGGAATGCATGTCTATCGGATCAATTCCGCTGCCTCGCAATTCATTTCTCCAACGCTCTGATATGTTGTCTTTTGTTAAACTGAGGGCTTCATCTGAAGATATGATACCAAGTTTTACCGAACACTGCGTGATGTGCGTATCGGGTGCAATCTCAATGAATTCACGATGGGTCAGTGGAACCTTTCCGTAGGTTGTAATAATAAATGACCAGTAGTTCAAAATCTTTGGACCAGATAAATATGGAAAACCTTTCTTATAACCAATGGTGAGTATTTTTCTCAGTTCCAGGAAGTCGTAATTTGCAGTCTTGAACAAATCGTTCCACGTTTTCCAATTGTTAAACACGGTTTTTGAAATGGTAATCCACGTATTGATATGCTTGTTCGGCTGGAGTGCGAGTTTATATTTCATCAAAGCAGTTCTTATTTTGTCTTCAGTTGCATTTGAAACTTGTTTGATATCAAACACAAATTTTGTTTCAGGGTCTTGGTAGGTTTTCAGGGCAGCTTCCCATAGTTTATAACTATCGCGCTGATAGTTCAACGCCATCGGCAATGTAAAATAGGCGATTCGCATTTCAGACTCGCTCTCAGAAAATCCAGGATTTGCATCCTCGGGCATTTGTGTTTGACCTAGTTTTCCTGACTTGTAGGCGTCAATGAGTTCTTTACAGGCGATGTGTAAATTCATGGTAGTAGTATATCAGAATTTGATATTTATGAGACTTGTATTTGCTGGGTATAATCGGTCATATTGACAAATCATAAATAAATCGTAATATAAAAGAAAAAATCTATATGTATAGCGATAAAGACAAAAGGAGATTCTTATTAGTAATAAACAATCTTCAAAAAAGGTTTTTGGAGGAAAAACCAATAAATCTGGATCAGCTGGAAACTATTTCGAATGGTGGTGAAATAGAAATTAATATCACCTATGCAGGTGACAAACCTTTTGAATTTGTGGAAACTGTAAAGATTAATGATGTTGAAATATCGGTACTTCGTGTTCAAATTCCCTTGATGCACAGAAACGAAGTCGCTGGTGTTTTAAGTAGTAAGTTCAATCTTTTGAAGG
>CAZKPY010000095.1:0-1528 GCA_964554815.1 uncultured Candidatus Saccharibacteria bacterium
ACAAGATCTGGGAAGAGTCTGGTTTTTTCAATCCGGACGTTTGTATCGAACGAGGCATTACTGATCCGAATGCAGAGTCTTTTTCAATCGTGCTTCCCCCACCGAACGTGACCGGGACACTACACACAGGTCATGCATTCATGCTCGTGATTCAGGACATTATGGTTCGTTTCCATCGCATGCGCGGCAAGAAAACGCTCTGGCTACCAGGAACAGATCACGCGGCGATCGCAACGCAGTCTGTTGTCGAGAAAGAACTTGAAAAAGAAAAAATCAAGAAAACTGATCTGGGTCGCGAGGAATTTCTGAACCGAGTTAACAAGTTCGCACAGGATTCTCACGATACGATTGTCGGACAGGTCCGCAAAATGGGATCATCTGTAGACTGGTCACGTGAAGCGTTCACTCTGGATGAAAAACGAGGTGTTGCCGTAAACACCGCATTCAAGCAAATGTACGACGATGGATTGATTTATCGCGGATACCGCATCGTAAATTGGGATCCAAAGGGTCAGACGGTTATTTCAGATGACGAAACGAATCACGAAGAACGCGATTCAATGCTCTATACGTTCAAGTACTGGGCAGATTTTCCTATTTCCATTTCAACGACTCGCCCAGAAACAAAAGTCGGCGATACTGCGGTTGCAGTACACCCAACTGACGAAAGGTATACGCAATTCATTGGAAACACCTACGATGGTGAATTTTGTGGTGTTCTGATTTCGATCAAAATTGTTGCGGACGAATCAGTGGAACCAGAATTCGGAACCGGCGCACTTGGTGTGACACCTGCGCACAGCCAGATCGACTGGGATATCGCAAAGCGACACAATCTCGAGGTAAAGCCTGTTATTAATGAGTATGCGAAAATGATCGTCGGTGATGAACGAATTTTAGGCAAGAAAACAACAGAAGCACGCGAGGCAATTGTAGAATATTTGCGAACTGAAGGCTTGTTAGAAAAAGAAGAAGCAGTCAAACAAAACGTCGCCATTGCAGAACGATCAAAAGGAATCATCGAACCACTTCCAAAATTACAATGGTTCGTCGATGTAAATAAAAAGATTCCAAGCCGTGACAATAAATCTCTCAAGGAATTAATGCTCGATGCGGTACGAACTGATGGTATTGAAATCCTTCCAAACCAATTCGAAAAGGTTTATTTCCACTGGATTGAAAACCTGCGTGATTGGTGTATTTCTCGACAGATTTGGTACGGACACCGAATTCCTGTTTATTATTGTTATGATTGTAATATAATAAATCAAGCGAACTTCGTTGAACAATTCTCTGAAAAATATAATCAATCTTTTGATAAAGAAGATTACATTAAGCAAACATCTTCAAACGAAGCATTTGAGATTATAAACGAAGAAGTAAATACAGGGAAAAAATCAGTACCTGAATATTTTGTACCGTGTATTGTTGGTGTAAATGAGAATAAGATATGCCCTAAATGTTCGAGCGCTAGGATACTAAAAGACCCTGACACACTCGACACATGGTTCTCTGCAGGATTGTGGAC
>CAZKPY010000095.1:1538-2503 GCA_964554815.1 uncultured Candidatus Saccharibacteria bacterium
AAACCATATAGGGAACGGTACTTGTACAGAATATACATTGTTACTAAATCCTAAGGGTGAAAATCTCGAACAGGATTCAGACACACTCGACACATGGTTCTCATCTGGTCTTTGGACATTCTCAACACTCGGCTGGCCAGAGCAGATAAATGATTTGAAAACCTATCACCCAACATCAGTACTCGAAACAGGAAATGACATTCTGTTCTTTTGGGTTGCGCGTATGATCCTGATGTCGAAATACTTGTTAAATGAAAATCCATTCAAAACTGTCTACCTGCACGGAATGGTGCTCGATAAAAATGGAAAGAAAATGAGTAAATCAAATCCAGCAACAGCTATCGATCCGCTCGAAACGGTTAACAAGTTCGGCGCAGACGCATTACGTATGTCGATGATCGTCAGTGTCGGCCCAGGACAACCAACAACACTTACCGAAGATAAAATCAAAGCCTATTCAAAATTCGCAAACAAAATCTGGAATGCAACACGATTCGTAATGGAACAAACGTATGAACTTGATCTAAACTCGACACCTGAATATGACATGGAAGACCAACAATCAATAGATGAACTACATGCCTTTATTAAGGAAATCACTGCAGAGATTGAAGAGTTTAAATTCTATCTCGTATCTGAAAAGCTCTATCACTATTTCTGGCACACATTTGCAGATATTATTATTGAACGATCAAAGAAAAAAATAACTGAGAATAATAATTCAAACAGTGCACAGTGGGTATTACATACTCATCTTGTAACATTGATCAAAGCGTTGCATCCGTTCATGCCATTCATCACCGAGGAAATTTGGAGTATGATTCCAAAAACAGAGCACGGAACTAAAAATCGTGATATATTAATGGTATCAGTATGGCCGGAATAACTTTTAAAAATCTCATACTCGCTCTTATAACCGGCGTATTCCCAACATTTTTGTGGTTATGGTTCTGGTTTAATCAAGA